>JBBQSU010000040.1:0-25875 GCA_038234815.1 Tepidisphaerales bacterium
GGGGCGGTCCTTGTGATTCGTAGACCGAGGGGAAAAGGGGACACCCCGCGTCTGGATTGCATATCGCAGATTGCAGCGTCCCTCCCACCCTTCGTTCATCGGCCAAAAACCCACCCCGCCTTCGCCGCCGCGTCCGATACACCGATCGGGCCTCGACGCCGCACCTCCCGGCCTCGACGCCCCACCCTCCGCCCTCGACGCCCCGCTCCCTCAGCTCCCGGCCCAGCCCCCAAGCCGCCCGCCCCCGGGTTGGCTGTCCCGCGCCCACCCGCAAAATATCGCGTTTCCCGGCATCCCCCATCCGCCGCCCGACCGAGCCTCGAGGCCCGATCCCCCAGCGCCCCGGCTCCGCCGCCGGGCCGAAAGGTTCGGCGGCTAAATGTTCTCTTTGCAAGACCCGACTTCATCCGCCAGTCCCCGAACGATGCCAGTGCAACACCCATCGATACGCGCAAGGCTCGAAACGATTCCTGTGAAAGCCAAAACCATTCACGCAAGCGAAGAAACGATGCGTGGCAGAGCCGAAACCTTTCCCGCCCGCGGCTCATCCTCGCTCGCGAGAGATAAAAAGATCAACGCGAAAGCCGAAAAGATTGATGCGAGAGATGAAACGATTAACGCGCGAGACGAAAAGAGCAACGCGAGAGATGAAAGGATTAACGCCGAAGAAGAAACTTCACGCCGCCGGATCAAAACCACTCCCGTGATGCAAGCAACTTTGCACGGACGAGCCTAAACGAATCACCGCCAAGGACAAAACAACCCCGCCGGCATCGTCGCCAGCAACGACTTATACATCTCCCACCCCAGAAACAGCCCGATCAGCAGAAAGGTCATGGGCAGACGCATCGACCAGAAGCGAAGCGCGTTGCTTTTCACCAGGAACCGATCCTTTCAACCTCTGGCTTCTCTAGAGTACCCCAGCGCGATCACCCGCTCCACCCGACCCCTCGCATCGCTCGCGCCATCCGCCTTACGTCCCTCCCCGGCAATTCCCGGATTCGCGACCCCTTCGACTTGCCCTTGTCAACAGTAACGGACCCCGACCCTATTGCATTTACCAAATAAAGTCAGGGTTGTCCCGGTTTCTTTACCCTTCAGAGAGACACAGGAAAACAAAGCCCTAAGAACAGTCTCACGAACCATTTGATGAAATGCAGAATCAATACCGAGCGCCTCGGTTGGCTGTTCCGAGCCTGACACCGCTCTGCCGTTTGTCACCGCTGCTGCATTGCCGTCGAATCGCCCGAGGCAGAAGAAGCTGTCGCCAATGACGGTGGCGCAGTTGCCCAGACTCTGCATTCTAAGATCGCCTTGCCCTTCCACTTTTTTACTCACGCATCAATCAAAATCGTCCGGGATCGCATCCAGGTCAGAATAGCTTCGCGGGCGGCGGACGGGCTGTGGATCGACGGGCACGTCGCTGACGAGGTGCTTGTCGGTCGAACCTGTGCGCACCACCGGAGGCTGCTCGATCCGTTGTGGCGGGACTGGATAGCGCGCGCTGCCCTCCTGGGAATTTTCCGAAGGGGCTGCCGGCGTTTTCGTCACCGGCAGGGGCGCTTTTTCGATCGCCGGCTCGGAACGGCGATTGCCCTGGGATTGAGCGGGCAAAGCCGCGCGGTTGCTGGTGCCTGGGCCGGCGGACTGGTTGTCGTTCTCTTCGCGGCCGCGACGATGACGCCGGCCACCGCGCCTGCGCCGGCGGGGCTTGTCGTTCTCGGCTTCCTCGGGCGGCATGGCTTCATTTCCCGGACCCGGCACCGAATCATCTTCGGTATCCGACTCGTCGAGATTTTCCGCCGGTTCGACCGGCTGGATTGAATTGCCGCTCGGCGCCTGCTGACCTCGGCGACGACTTGGGGCCGGCAGCGCGCGGGCATTGCGCGGGTTGGATGCCGACCGCGTGGGTGCCGGCGAGGGCTTCTTTGCTTCCGGCTCGTCGTCGCTCAATTCGACGTCCTGCTCGCCATTATTTTCGAGCATGGGGGAAAGAGGCTCCTGCGGCGGGGCGCCCTGCTGGCCTCCACCCCCGCGGCCTCGACGCCCGCGCCTGCGACGCCGACGCCGGTGACCTTGTCCGTCACCCCCGTCATCGGTGTTCTCTTGTTGTATGCCCTCAGGTGCGTCACCCGGCTCAGCTGGCATGACTTCACCTTCAAGCACCCGCGCTTCACCGTCGTCGATCAGATCATCGTCCTGCGGAGTGCGGGCCTGCTCGGCCTCGTCCTGGCCTTCGACCTGTCGTGCGGCCGGCAACTGCCGTGCTGGCTGAGCCGGCCCCCGCCGGTCATTGCGACCAGTCGGCAGCGCATCGGCTTCCTCGTCCTGGTCCATTTCAAAGCGGTCGTCGTCCATGTCCATCGCGCGAAGTGGAGGCTCCACCTGTTGATCGCGCGGAGGCCGCTGGTTGCGCGAATCCCGCCCGCGGCCGTCACGCCCGCGCTGATCGCGACCGTCGCGCCGGCCTTGCATCGGGCGCCCTAACCCCTGCTGCGGAACCGGCACAGTCATGCCGATGGCCTCAAGGATCACCATGCCGTCGCGGGCGTCGAAGAGCTGCCACTTTATCTCGTCAAGCGCCAGCGTGTGATCCCCGCGAACCACCACGCGCTTCTTCGTTTCCTCTTCCATGCTCGATAGCGAGGCGCGCTTTTTGTTCGAGAGATAAAACTCTACGTCCGGGTGGACGCACGCTTCGATCCGAATGACGCGCTCGTCGTGGGCGGCGATGGCAATGCGGCGCATGACGTCGATGCTCATGCTCTCGGGCGTTTTCACCAACCCCGCGCCCTTGCAATGCGGGCAGTCGAAATAAATCGAACGCTTGAGGCTGGGGCGCATGCGCTGGCGGGTCAGTTCGATGATGCCGAACTGGCTCATCCGCAGCACCTTGGTCTTGGCGCGATCGCGCTTGAAGTTGTCGTGAAGACGCTGCTCCAGTTCCCGGCGATGCCGGTCAAATCGCAGGTCGATGAAGTCGCAGATGATGACCCCACCCAGATCGCGCAGCTTAAGCTGCCGGGGGATTTCGTCGGCGGCTTCCATGTCGGTTTTGAAGGCCGTCATTTCCGCGTCGTTGTGTTCCCGGAATTTCCCGCTGTTGACGTCGATGGCCACGATGGCCTCGGTCGAATCGATCACCAGCGAACCCCCGCCGGGCAGGGGGACGTGCCGGCTGTACATCAGCTCGATCTCCCGCTCGATTTCATATTTATGAAATAGCGGAACGCCTTCGTCGTACAGTTCGACCTTGTTCTTGGTCCGCGGGCTGGTGATCTTGATGACCTCCTTCACGCGTTTGGCCACGTCTTTGCTGTCCACGATGATCCGGTCGATATCGGTGCTGAAAACGTCCCGGACCGTGCGGGTGATGAGATCCCCTTCGGTGTAAAGCTCGATCGGTCCCGGGCCGCTGGCCTCCTTCTTCTTCAGCGTTTCCCATAAGCGGGCCAGGTATTTGAGGTCGCGTTCGATCTCGGTCTTGGTCCGGCCGATCCCGCTCGTGCGGATGATGAATCCGCAGTCCTTGGGGGGTTTCAGGCCGTCCAGGATCATCCGAAGGCGCTTGCGCTCTGGCTCGTCCTCGATCTTCTTGCTGACGCCCATCTTCCCCATGCCCGGCATCATCACCAGGATCTGCCCCGGCACGGACAGATAGGTGGTGAGGGTCGGCCCCTTGGTGCCGATGCCCTCCTTGATGATCTGCACGACGATGGAATCCCCACGGCGCAGGCACCGCTGGATGGGAGGCCGGTCGCGCCGGGAGAGCTTGCGGCCGACGGCCTCGGTCACGTCATCGTGCCCCTGCCCGAAATAGCTGGGCATGAGGTCGCTGATGTGCAGGAAGCCGTTGCGGCCCAGGCCGAAGTCAATAAACGCCGCCTGAATACTCGGCTCGACGTTGGTGACCTTGCCTTTATAGATGTTTCCCACATGTAGCGCCGAACTGCTGCGCTCCATGTAGAGTTCTTCAAGTCGTCCGTCCTCCAGAAGCGCGATTCGGCATTCTTCGCCTTCGGAGACGTTAATAAGCATTTCCTTTGCCATGTTCTGCGTTAGCTGCGCGGACGCGATTGATGCAGGTCCGGATGTGCCGGACGAATTTTAAAGTTCGGTCTTTGGGGACCTGCACAAAGCGTCGCGCAACTTCCTAAAAAGCCTCGGGGATGATCTTCCGCGTTTCTTCACGCAGGAAGTGCATCACCTGTCGTTCACTGTCAAAGCTCATGACCCGGCGGGCCACTTGCTTGGCATGTTCCAAAGTTGTTGACCGGATAATTTGCTTCACCTCGGGAATGTCCGGACCGTTCATACTGAACGCGTTTAAGCCCAGACCCAGAAGCAACAGCGTATAAAGCGGATCGCCGGCCATTTCCCCGCAAACGCTGCACGAGATCGAATTTCGGGCTGCGGCCCGGATCGTGTCACGAATCAGCTTCAAGACTGCCGGGTGCGCCGGGCAATACAGTCCGGCGACTTTTTCGTTGGTTCGATCCACCGCCAGGGTGTATTGAATCAGGTCGTTGGTGCCGATCGAGAAAAAATTCACTTCCTTGGCGAACTGGTCGGCCATCAGGGCCGCTGACGGCACTTCGATCATAATCCCGACGGGAATTTCCCGGCGAAAACTCACGCCTTCCTCGTCCAGTTCGTCCATCACGTCATTCAGCACCATCTTGGCTTGGCGCAGCTCAAGGGCGGTGCAGATCATGGGGAACATGATCCGCACGTCCCCCATGACACTGGCACGCATGATCGCCCGGAGCTGCCGCTTGAACATGGGAATGTCGTGAAGGCACATGCGGATGCTGCGGTCGCCGAGGAAGGGGTTTCGCTCGGGATTCATCGCCTTGGCTTGGGTGTACTTGTCGGCACCAAGGTCGAGCGTCCGAATGACCAGCGGCTTGCCGTGCAGGCGGTTCATGGCATCGACGTAGGTGGCGAAATGCTCGTCCTCGGTCGGCTCGCGCTCCTGCGAAAGGTAGAGGAATTCAGTTCGGTATAACCCGATGCCCGAAGCCCCGCGGGCCAGGGCGTCGTCCACCTCGGCCGGAAATTCGATATTGGCCTGCACGCTGACGGCGTGGCCGTCCCTGGTCTGGGCAGGCAGTTGGGACAGTTCGCGCAGGCCGGTCTCGAAACCGGCCATTTCCCTGGCGTCCTTGCGGTATTCGGCCAGTTGGTCTTCATCGGGGTTAATAATGACGACCCCGCGTTTGCCGTCGATGATGAGCGTGTCCCCGCCACTGACTTCGGAGGTGATATTGCCAAGGCCGACGACTGCCGGGATGCCCATCGCGCGGGCGACAATGGCGGTGTGACTGGTTCGGCCGCCGACGTCGGTGGCAAAACCCTTCACATGCGATTTATCAAAGGCCGCGGTCTGGCTGGGGAGCAGGTCGTGGGCGATCACCACCACGTCCTGTTCAAGGTGCGCGATATCCTGCCTGCGCGCACCGAGCAGGGCGCGCAGGAGGCTTTTTTCGATGTCGTGAATGTCCTTGATCCGTTCAGACAGGTAAGGGCTGCGCTCGATCATCTCCGTGAACTTGTTGGCATACCGCCGCATGACCGTGGCGACGGCGTATTCGGCACTGGATTGATCGACCTTGATCTCGTTGGTGATCTGAAGCATCAGGGTACGGTCGCGCAGCAAACCGAGGTGGAAACCGAAGATGTCGCCGATTTCCTTGCCGTGCTTCACGGCCACGTCATCGCGGAGATGCGTCAGATCAACCACGCACGTGGCGATGGCGTTGCCGAGCCGCTGAAGTTCGGCCGGAACGTCTTCGAGAGAGATTTTTCGCTTCGGGATGAGCAGGTCCTCGGCGTCCAGCACGACAGCCGTGCTGATGACCACGCCCGGAGAGACCGCGATTCCCTTCTTAATTTCCATCGGCTCAAAGGCTCCAAGCCGAGGGCTGAAAAACGCCGGGAAATTTCGCCGGGTCGTTTCTCATCCTTCAGGCTTTGGGCCTGACTCCAATTATTCTTCTCCGAACTTACTGTCGAACAGTTCGACGAGTTTTTCGATGGCCACTTCGGCGTCTTCGCCGTCGGCCTCTATACGGATCGGTGTTCCTTCAACGGCGGCCAGGATGACCATCTGCATCACGCTTTTGCCATCGGCTTCGGCCGGTTCCTCGCCGCCACTGAAGACGGTGATGACCGACTGAAACTGGTTGGCCAGGTCAACAAACTGCATGGCCGGCCGTGCGTGCAGGCCGAGTTTGTTTGAAACGGTTGTTTCCTTTGATGCCTTCGACATTGATCAAGCAAGGCGAACGACTCGGGGAACCAGCCGGCCCGCCAGTTCATCACTGGTTCGGACCTGCCAACATCCTTCAGCATTCAATCCTCATCCTTTATTTCCCCTGGTCGGCTTCCTCGAGCAGTTCCACGATAGCTTCGCGGGTCGGAGTTTGTCGTAGGAACCGGCGGAACGTTTCTTTCTGCAAATTGCTGAAGACGATGTTCATCGCCTGGAGGTGCACTTGGGGCTGCGGTTCCGGGCTGAGCAACAAGAAGATGCTATAAACCGGCTGGCGGTCCAGAGCCGAAAAATCAATCCCGGTGGCGCTTCGACCAACCACACCGACCATCTTTTTTACCTTGGCGTGCTTCGCATGAGGGACGGCCACGCCTTTGCCGAAACCGGTCGAACCTTTTTGTTCACGGCCAATCAGGGCCGCGACCACTTCATCGACCACCGACTCGGGCAACTCGCCGGTGGCCGCCAGCGAACCGACCAGTTCCCGGATGGCCCCGTCTCGATCCGTCGCCGCCAAGGTGGGGACGATGGCCTCGGTGACGATAAAATCCATTAACTTCATATGGGTCTTGCGCTCAAAATATCCTGACCTCTTCCACTGCTCGCGCCGCAGCCCACACCGGGCCGCAAAAAGATCGCGATCGGGGAAACGAGGTAGTTGTCAGTTCCTACTCGGGGTGTTTCCGGTTACGGATCCGTTTTTTGTGGTCGCTCAATTGCCGCTCCAGCTTGTGGACGCACCCATCGATACAGGCGTAGGCGTCACCTTCGTCATGGTGGGCAATGAACATGTTCTTATGTTCGGCATTGACGATCATTTCCACTATCGTCTTGTCCTTGCCGTTATCGAAAGTCACTTCGATCTCCTGAATCCGGTCGTAGTATTTCGTTAACTTCGTCGCTTTCTGTTCGGCATATTCCTTCAGGGGAGGGGTCACCTCCATATGACGGCTTGCAATTGTTACGATCATGGCAAACTCCATTTCCGCCAGTTGAAAGCGGGCGTCAAAAAGCCAGGCGCTTTCCGGCACTTGAGGATTGTACAGAAATCTCAACAAATACCAGCGCAGGGCAACCCGGGGAAGTTCCGATAGGGCTGCGCTACTCCGCCGGCAGTGAGGACGGCAGCGTAGCAGGCAATATAGCCGGCAGGGTGGCTGGCAGCGTCGCCGGGGTGGTCGTCGGCCGGGTGGCCAGCGGGGTATTCACCCCTTCCAGCATCACCTTGGCGGCCTGCTGGATGCCGGAATCGGTTTCTTTTTCGACCTGCCCGGACAGCAAGACCCTCCCCTGATCGACGGGCAACAGCCGCGCGCCTAGAAGGCCCATGAACCGGGCCGGCCAAGCCTCGCTGGCCAGCATCCTGCTCACCGTTTCCTGTCGGCCGGCATCGGTCTGGGTCAGACCAAGCACATACCCCGCCCAAGCCGCCAGAGAGGGGTTGCTGTCCCGCCGGGCACGACTGATGGCTTCCACAAATTCCGCGCTGATCTGCTTCATCTGTTCGGTCGAATCCTTCTGCCGGAAACTGGTGACATAGACCGAAAGCAGCTCGATCGCGCTGAACTTTTGGGCCACAGTGCCGTCGGTTAGCTGTCGATAGACTCGCTGCTTATCCTCGTCGTTCTGCATCCGCGAACCCGACCGGGAGAACATTCGGCTGAGCGGGCCACGAAAACCGCAAAGGCCGGCCGCAATCCCATTGGTCTGCATCACCGGATTGGTGGTCAGCGACACGGCGATCTGCAAAGCCAGGGTGGGATTGGAGGCCATGGCGGCGTAAAGGTTGCCACGATCCACGCGCACCTTTTGTGACAACTGCCCACGCGGGGCCAAAACCACGTTCTGCCCAAGCCGGTCGTAAGCAATCCCCGGAAACGCCTGCTGCACCAGCCCGCGGATTTGCGCATCAAACCACAGGTCGGGTTTGATGACGCCATCGCTGCCGATGGTGAGCGGGTAATCACTGAGATTTTGCAGGGTAATGGTGGTGAGCATCGGCTCGCCATAGCCAAAGCTGGGCTGGTTCGGCTCGCCACGAATGGCGTAGAAATTCTGGGCCAGGTCGATGACCCGCAGGAACTCCTTGGGGAACTTGTTCAGTTCGTCGTTAACCGCTTCGGCGACGGGACTGAGGACGATCTTCGTCCCGTGGTCGCGCAGCGAATCCCACAGCAGCGCCCCGCGCAGACCGGCGGCGTTTTCACTTAGAACTTTTCGGGACATCGAGCGCAGCTTTTCCTGCTGCGCCGGATCGTCCTGCATCAGCAGCATCAGCCCCATCGCGGCCAGTGCGTCCCGGTCGTCGATCGCCGATAGCTTCTCCCGGGCCTCATCCTTCTTGCCTGCAACCAGCAACTGCCAGCCCATCAGCCGATTGAGCGTCAGGCTGTCGGCGGGAAGGACCGATTGCAGGACCGCGATCACTTTCTCGGCAGCGGCGGCGTTTTTGGCGAAATACAACTGATACCAGGCTAAATCCGACGCCGCGCGTGCATAATCGGCAACGGATTCCGAGCCGGCAGCCTTGGCCAACAAGTCGGCATCACCGGTCAGATCGGGCACGCTCGGCTCTTCAGTCGAATCATACGGCCGGGTGGTGGCCCCTTTGGCTCCCAGTTTCATCCGTACGGTTTCCAACTGATTGACCAAAGCCAGCATCGCCGACTTTTCGGCCCGGCCCGAGTCGTCCTTGCGAACGGTCGATCGGGCGATCAGCAAACGCAGGAATTGCAGATCGACATTCTCCGGGCGAAGTTTAACGAGTTGTTCGGTAAGCGAGTCGGCGTCCTGCGCACGGCCCTGCAAAAACAGCGCGCTGATATAGTTGACCTGGCCCGTGGGATCGAACTGACTCGACCGCTGCGAAAGCTGGAACGACAGGCCATACCAGTAGATCGCCCAGTCATTAAGCGCCAGCGCGGCCGAGCGGTCGCCGAGTTCCTGAATCACGTCCACTTGCGTGGGATTGCTCCTAATCAGCGCCAGCAGCACGACGATCTGTTCCAGCGGAGAGCCGGCCGCCCGAACGCCGTCGAGTTTCATGCGCAGCGCGGCGAGATTAAGAGGGGCCAGGCGTAAGGCCTGATCGACCATGTTGGCCGCGGCCTCGGCTTGCCCCTGCTCGGCCAGCAATTTGGCACAGATTTGAGCGGCTCGGCCACGGACTTCACCGGCGATGGTCGTGCGACCTAAAACATCGCGAAGATACTTCAGCTTGGCGTCGGCGGTTTCCATGCGACCGGCGTAGAGGTCGATGAGCTGAATCTGGGCGACGACGTCCTGTGGGGCCGCAGCGCGATAGGCCTTGAGGGCTTCGATCGCGGCGTCGGTATCCTTGAGCTGCAAATTGAGATCGGCCAGTAAACGCGGGAAGCGTGCGTCGGCGGGATTAAGGCGCATCGTCGCCTTAAGCATTTCCCGCGCCTGCCGCCATTGAACGTCGCCGACATTCTTATCGGCCAGCGTGCGCTGGGCCAGGTCAAGGATGCGCTCGGCCAGTTGGGCATTGGCCTGGGCCTCCGGCGAATCCTGTCCGAACAGGCCGGATGGCAGAAAGGTCAGCGACAATAAAACCAGTAGAATCTTGAAGGGCATGAACGATTCCTTTTCGTTGTTTCAGAACTGAGCTTACTTGCCAACCAACCCCAATGCGATGGCGCTGACCAGGCAGACGGCGAACAGGCCGGCGAAGGTCCATTCCAACAGCCGATCGACGACCGTTCGGCGATAGAATCTTCCCACTCCCACGGCCAGGATCGTCATCTGGGCCGCGGCCAGCAGGCCCACCGCCAGACACCGAATCGCCCAGCGTACGGCCAGGGGCTGGGCGGGGTCCAGCGCGTCAACGATCGATCCCTGATGCTGCCACAACCATAAACCGGCGACGACCGTGCAAACACTGGCAAGAAGCCCCGCCACGACGAGCAGCAGTCCGTTGATGGGGGTCGTTTGGTCCTGCATCATTGCCCTTTCGGTCTTCAATCTTAATTAACCGGGTATCTTACCGGTCAAGGCTTCAGGATTGAACCGGCGCTTCGACCTTTGGGAAAATTTCCGCCAGCACCGCGCGGCGCTCGATCAGCGTCGCCGGATCGGCCAGCAACTCGGCTCGACGCCCCAGCCAGCGGGATAGCTCGGGCTGATTGGCCCGATGGGCCGCCAGCGCCAGCAGCCCCTGCGACTGGGCCGCGTCCGAACTGTTCATCAGCTCGACAAGCTGAATTTTCGACGGCAAATTCATGAGCATGTTGGACCACGCCCCGACGCGCCATTCATAGTCGAGTTGCAAAACGAGCAGGCTGGTCGCCTCACCGAGTGAGAGCCGCTGACGGTACACCTCGGTGAGCGTCTGATAGGTGCCGTGCAGATCACCAAGCTGAAGCAGTGAATCGGCCAGTATCAGCCGGCTGGGACGAAGCAGGCCACTCAGTCCGCCGAGTTTTTGCCTTTGAATGGCACGACAGAGCACGGCGGAGTCCTGAAATCGCCGCTGCGCATGACGCAACAGCGAAAGGTTATGCACGCTGAGCAATTTGACCGTGCGAAAAACAGAAAACGCCCGCAAGGCCGAATCGAGCAGCGTTTCGGCGTCTTCAAACCGGCCCGAGGCGATCAGCGAGGGGGCGTCCATAACGCCCCGGCCAGCGCGGGCACTGCGATGGCTGAGCAGTATCCACACGATCGCGATTCCGGCCAACACGATCGTGCCATTGGCACCCCAATTGAAGATTGGCCCGACGAACAGGACCAGCCCGGCACCCAGGAGTAGCGAGCCTTTGACGAGTGCCCCCAGGGCCAGGTCTCGTTGAAGCTTGGAAACTGCCGCTTCGGCCGGAATCACGCCGCCTCCTTGGGGACCGGGGCCGCTGGGTATTTTTCAACCAGCTTTTCAATTTCAGGGTATCGCCGGGCAAGTTCCGATGCCGACGTGAGCGTGGTGGCGTCTAAAAAATACTGCGCCGCTTCGTCAAACCGGCCGAGTTGGTCGCAGGCGCAGGCCACCATGCCATAGGCATCGGCCACGCGATGAGAAAGTTGCTCCCGCAGGGCCTTGAGATTCGCGTGGAAGATCTCGACGGCCTCGGCAGCATGGCCGGTACGGATGTCGCGGTAGATTTCGATCAGCGCCAGCCCGCCGGACAACTGGTCGCCGACCATCCGCCGGATTTCGGAAATGGCCTGATTGGCATCGACCAGATGGTCTTCCCGCAGCATGGCCATGGCCCGACCGAGCCGCAGGCCGTACTCGCTGGCAGGGTCCAGCAGATGCCGTTCGATCAGGTAATTCTGGACGGTGATGGCGTCATTAAAGCGGTGGTATCGAGCCAGGACGGCCGACAGGAAAATCAACGCCTGCACCCGGGCCACGGAAACGCGCATGGGCTGGCCAAGCACGCTTTGCAAAAGGCTCGCGGCCTGGTCCCATCGCCGGAGTTGCACCGTTTCCTCGATCGATTCGATCTGCTGCCGCTCGTAGCGTTGCGCCTTCATCGACCGCCAGGTCATCATGGCCATCGCCGCGCCGATCCCCAGCATCAGCAGCAACGACCCGGCATCCACCAGCGCTTCAGATTCCTTGGTCTGCGAACTGAAATAGCTGGCCCCCATGACCACCAGCGCGAACAACCCAACGACGTACCAAAACCAATTGGTCCGCGGGCGGGTCTGACTGGCCTGCAGTAGCGCTGCAACGTCTAAAAATGAGCTTCCGGTACTTTCCATCGTGCCCTGACGATTGTAGGGCTTACCCACAGGTTTGAAAGCCCCGCCAACAAAGGCGTGACACCGCAGCGATGGAATGTTGCTCTACCCCGAGACTCTGTTCCTGCATCAGGCCGATCCGCCGGGCCTGAACCGGAAAACGTCCGCGGAGCTTGTCGGCAGCTTACCGGCGGTTCCGGGCTATAATGCCCACATGACGACATCAAATTTCGGAAAAACCGGCCTTAAGGTTAGCGCCCTGGGCTTTGGAGCGGCCCCCATTGGCTTCCTTAAAACCGACATCGACCGCGTGGGGAAAATTCTGAACCTGCTCCTGGATTCGGGCGTGAACCTGATCGACACCGCAGCCGGGTACGAAGGCTCCGAAGCAGCCATCGGTCAAACCATCGGCCAGCGACGCAAGGATTTTGTGCTGGTCAGCAAATGCGGCAACAAGGTGCCGGACGTTGACGGCTCGCCGTGGTCGGTCGATCTGATTGCAAAAACGGTCGATCGCGCACTGAAGAACCTGCAAACCGATCATCTTGACGTCATGTTGCTGCATTCCTGCTCGCTCGACGTGTTGAAAAAGGGCGACGTCCTCAAGCCCCTGCGGGAGGCTAAGCGAGCCGGTAAACTCCGGCACATCGGCTATAGCGGAGACAACGAGGCCGCAGCCTACGCCGCAACGCTTTCCGACGTTGAGGTCATCGAAACGTCGGTCAGCTTCATCGATCAGGCCAACCTCGACCACGTGCTGCCGGTGTGCGTCGAAAACAACGTCGCGGTTATCGCCAAACGCCCCATCGGCAATGCCTGCTGGAAGCCGCTCGATTCCTTTTCAAGTTTCTATCGGGACTATGTCAAGGCTTACTCCGAGCGGTTTGGAAAACTCGGCATCAGCCCGCAGAGCTTGGGGTTCAGCCAGAGTCCTGAGGAGGCTTGGCCCGAGATCGCGCTCCGATTCACCCTCAGCCAGCACGGCCTGAACACCGCCATCATTGGCACAACCAATCCCGAGAACGCCCAGAAGAATATCGCATTTGCACAAAAAGGCCCGCTGCCGGCCGACCAGGTGGCCATGCTCCGGGCGGCGTTTAAGAAAGCGCAGGGTGACGCAAGCTGGTCGGGATTGACCTAAGGCCCGCCAGGGTCCCTGCCGTCGCTATATCGGCAATTCCTAATCGTCGCGGCGCAGGCCGACGTGCAGCGCATGAACCGCCAGCAGAAGATACTCGCGTCGTGACACGCCGTAAGCGCGCAACGCTTGGCCGGCATCGATCAGCACGGCCCAGGCGGTCTCGTGGAAGGCTCGCGCTTGCACCAGTTCAAGAACGGACAATAGATGCCCCAGCCCCGCAGGCAGATCGTCGGCGGCGAAGGCGTAAGCACAGGTGGTGATGGTGTCGTTAAGTTTTGCCGGCTGATCGGTTGCGTGCGCTCGGGCCATGGGCCGCAGGAGCGCCAGCATGGTTCCGCCGAGGGTATCCCTCGTCTGATCGTGCATCCGCCGCCACAGCCGAAGCGCCTGATCGTCCCGCCCGACGAGCGTGGCAACCGCCAATGACACTTCCAGCCGGCGCGATTCCGACGACACCGCGTCGGCAGGCTCCCCCTTGCCCAGATCATGCAGCAATGCCAGCAGGCCGGGCAGCGCGTCGGTTTGACCCAGCGAGGCCAAAGCCGATCCCAGCGCCGCACGCACGGCCGGATCGGCTTCGTCGCCAAACATCGCCAAGAGCCGCGGGCCGGAATCGGTATCGCCGAGCATGCCCAGCGCCCGCGCCACCTGCGCGCGCAGAGTGCGATACCGTGAATCGAGCAGCGGGCGCAGCACCGGCAGCGCCCGGGCATCCCCAATCCGCCCGAGCGCCCAGACCGCAGCCATCTGTAATCCCGGATCGGCCGCCCGCACCACCTTAATCAGCGCATCGGTGAGCCGGGGATCGCGCAAAGTCCGTGTGACCGACACCACCGCTTCGTAGCGCACGCCGAAACTCGGATCGTCCAGTGCTTCGATCAATTCTTCCACTCCCCAAGGGCTTCGGCTGCTACCCAGTTTGCCCACCACTGCGATCCGTTTGCCTTCAATCCCCGCCAGCCGAAACGCCACCAGTCCGGGCACGGTCGATAGGATATTGCCCTGAAGCAGCATGGACGCGAATTGCCGCGTGGGGAGCGCTCCGGCCGACGGTAGTCCGCCCATCAGCCACGTCGCTACGATCACGCAGATAATCAAAAACACGAAAAATGGGGTATGCGGAGTGAGTGTGACCGGACCGAACTGGCCCGACAGCCCCGACAGCCGTTGCAAAACCCACCCGGCCCAAAGCGGGCCAGAACCGACCATCAGCCCGGCCATCGCGGTGTTCAGAGCGATGTATGCGGTCCGCTCCGACCCCTGCGGAACCAGATTGATGAAGAAGTATCGGAAAAACCCGATCACCCAGCCGATGCCGATGAATCCGTGAAAGAAAATCAGCGACGCGGCGAAGACCTGGCTCCATGGACTGTGATGCGGAATCAGCAGCAGACCCGTGGGATAAACGACGTGAAGCGAGAGCAGCGAGACCATCACCGGCTTTCCGCCATACCGGTCCGCGGCCCAGCCCCACAGAAAGCTCGAGCAGAGCGAGCCTAACATGCCGATCGCGTCGAGCGTCACCACCTGGTCGGGCAACAGTCCGACATAATCCTTCATGTAAAGCGGGACGAATGGGATGGTGGCGAACCAGCCGAAATTCACGGTCATATGCCCGATCAGATGTCGGGTGTAGCTGCGGCTTTTTAACGGGCTGAGGATTCCGCCAAAACCGATCTTTGCCCCCGGCTGTGGCGCGCCGCCAAGCACCATGGAGTATGCCAGCGCCGGCAGCAGTCCAAAGACGATGGCAGCGGCGAAAAACCACTGAAACCGGGCCAGGGGGGCGTGCGTCCCCAGCAGCCAGCCGACCAGCAGCAGCGAACCGGCACCACAGGTCATCGTGACGATCGTCTGAATGGCGGTGTACTTTCCGCGAATCCCCGCCGGGACGAACTCCATCGACCAAGGGCCGCCTTGGCTGTCTGACGTGCTCCGACAAAGGCTGAAGCCCCCCAGCACGGCGGCGATATACGCGAACGCCGCGCCGGCACCATATCTTGCGCCAATCGACGGCGCAAAAAGCATCCCCGATAGCATAAATACCCGCAGGACTGTGAAAGTTAATGCCGTACGCTTGAAACCCAGACGGGCGCCGATCTGCGCCGTCATCGGGGCGATCATCGGACCAAACCCAAGCGTCGCCATCAGCACGCCCATCTGCGTGCGATTCAGCCCGATCTTTTCCATGAACAGAAGCAGGATGGAACCGGCGGTGGCCAGGTTCAGGTAGATGGCGTTGCAGGCGTCGCCGGTGATGGCGAACTTCAGTCGGTGGGTTTTCTCGATCGTCGTCAGCACCCGCGCTGGCCCGGGTATGGAAAGGCCAATAGCCCGGCCCGGAGCGGCGCTGCCCCTGCCAGAAACCGGCGATCCCTGGTACGAATCAGTAACTTTTCCCATAAATCCGTCGAATGACCGGCACACCATAGCGAGAGAGCGTTCGTCGCTCAATCGCGGGCCGGGCCTTCCGGAAAAACCTGAAGTACTACCGGGATGCGGCAAACTGTCCTACACTAAATCGTCGTGCAACGGAGAAACTGAGCGTATGCGATTGCCCCGAACCCTGTCATTGCTGGCTGGCTTGCTCCTGCTAGGCTCGACCGCCTGCTCCAGCCTGCGCTCGACCGATCCCTATCGCACGGCCACCGAGCAATATCTGATGAACGAGGCGGCGAGAAAAAGCGTCGAGCGATTGCTTACCGCCCCGCTGCGCGACCGCTTGGTCTTCGTCGAAACCCGGTATCTCATCGGCACCACCAATCCATCGGCCGAAGCCTTGTTCATCGTCGCAGAGCTTCGTGCCAAATTGCTTGAAGCAGGCGCGCGCCTGACCGAAGAGCGACTAAAGGCGCAAGTGGTGCTGGAATTGCGTGCCGTGGGCATCGGCATCGATCGTCTGGAAACCCTGGTCGGCATCCCCTCGATCTCGCTCGGTTCGGCCACCGGTACGACCAGCGTGCCTGTGCTGTCGCCCGAACTGGCCATCGTCAAACGCTCGCAGCAACGTGGATTTGCCTCAATCGCCTACGTCGCATTCTGGCGCGACACCGGCGAAATCGTCACCAGCAGCGGGCCGTTTTTGGGCAGCACGTTCCGACAGGATTTCTGGATTCTCGGATTTGGCCCGCGGACCGTCGGCAATATTCCCCCGGCCCGCGAATTCGGCAAAGAGTAACGCCAATGGACCAATCCACCCCCCGCCGCTCGTCCCGCCGTCGATGGCTCTGGCGCCTGGTCATGGGCCTGGGCCTGTTGCTGCTGCTCATCGTCGTTGTGGTGCAGATTTTCCTGTGGACGGACTATCCGCGACGCATCGCGGTCGCCGAAATTCAAAAACGCCTGGGCCTTCAGGCAACCATCGGCTCGGTATCCATCTCCTGGCTGGGCCACACTCGGGTGCATGACCTGAGCCTCGCCGTCCCCATGAGTGACGGACCGCTATTAGAGGTGAAAGCACTCGATCTCTGGCACACGTCGCTGCCGCTCATCGCATTTTCTCAGAGCGTCGATCAAGTGTCGGCTGACGGTGTTGATCTCTACTTGCGGCAACAATCCGACGGCAAGTGGAACATCCAGCAGCTTGCGACCGGACGCAACACCGAACCGGCCAAATCGACCGGCTCACTGGACCTGCCGGATGTGACCGCGCGGCAAGTGCAGTTGCACGTTTATAAGCGCGACGGCTCGGAAACGGACCTGAAGGACGTTTCAATCGATGGCGTGCAGTCGGCGGCGCTGGAGTATGCGCTGAAATTGAACATCGGCCAGTCGCTCCGCATTGAAGGCAAGACCGCGCTGGCCAAAGATTTTCATCACGAGGTGCGAATAAGCCTGACCGGCCTGCCTGAGGGGATTCAAAAGCTGCTGCCTGCCGCGCCCAAGTCCTCGGCGGCCGAGATTCGTTGGACCGGACGCGCCGCGCCCGACGGAGTGACGGGCGTGTTGGAAGTGCAGACCAGCGCCGTCGCCGGCGCGCAAGCATTCGGACAGGGCGTGATTTACACCACCGCCGAGAACGAAATCGTCTTTGAGCCTCGCGGATTTTCAGTTGAACCCGAGAAGGCCGGTCCGCCAGCGCTTCGGCTTACCGATGGACGCATCAAGATCGGCAAGCGCATTCGCATCGACCGGCTGCGCGGGAATTTAGGCCAGGGAACGGTCGCCGCCGACGGGTTTTTCGAGCCGGCGAACTTCAGCGGCGAGCTGCAGGCCGCGTGGGAACAGGTGAGCCAGCGGGACATTCTAAGCTCCGGGCGGATGACACTGAGCACGCATCGAGATTTCACGGGCAGGCAAATCGCCCAGTCCACCATTCACGCCAGTCTAGCCACGCCCGCGGGTCGAACGTCCGGCGATATCGATATCCATCTGGAGATGAATCCATCCCGTGACGTGACCGGCACCATAAAAGCAGCCCCGCTCGACTGGACAACGATTAGCAACCGAAGGATCCCCGTCCCGGCGATGGAAGCCTCGCTGCAATCGGCGGGATCAATCCTACGACTACAAACTCTCAAGCTGGTCGATTCGTCGCTGGGCCGACTGCTGGCCACGGGCGAACTTGACTTAAAATCTCACGCATGGTGGGCATCGATTGACGCTGCGGGCCTGAACGTCAGCAACAGCCTGCGAGAGTTGCCCTTGCCGGTCGATCTGGACGTGTCGGCGCACGGATCGTTTGCCCGCGCGGAATTGGGACGCGTGTACTTCAAGACCGGGAGAACGGTCCTGTGGACAGACGGCTTTTACGATTCGAGCTTCCCCAAGCCGGTCAATCTCAATGCGTGGCTTTGGTATGCCCCTTCACCGGACGACGAGGCCGACGCGGATTTCAGCGGGATGCAAGCCCAGGCGGCGATCCTCGGCACGCTTCATCCGCGCGTGCTGCACGCCGAGGGCCTGGTTTCGGCCAATGAACTCTCCATCGCCGGCGTGAAGATCGGCGATGTAGCCATCAACCTGCTGGCTGACCTTTCGGATGAGCGGGCAAAAATCCGCTCGCGCGAGATCGAACTGCTCGGGGCCACGTGGACGCTACGCGGGGATTGGCACGCCTTCAGCGGCGACCCGCTGACCGTGATCGCCACCTGGCAGCACCTTCCGCTCCAACGCATCGGCACACTGTTGCAGAGGCCGGGGCTGCGCGGGGCGATCGACACCGGCGAGGCGACGCTGCTGCTTCCTTCGGCGCGCCTGAAGGAGATCGAATTGGATGCCACCACGCAAGCCGGCCCGGTCGGGTTCGGCGCGATCGACGCCGATTCGGCAGTCTTCACCGCGAGGTTGCGCGGCGGAGCGCTCGCGGCCACGGCCAAGTTCCAGCGCGGCAAGGGCAGCATTGACACCGTCGTTTCTCTGAACCTCCCCCGAGTCCCGCAAATTAAAGCCACTGCGACCATCGACCAATGGCCCGCGCCCACCCTGAATCAAAAGCCCTGGCTGGCCTCACTGACCGCGACCCTTAGTGGCCGGGGCGGTGCAACTTACTGGCGCGAAACGCACAGCTTTCAGGGCAACGCTGAATTGACCGGCCGCATGGACCGCGAGGGAAAAACCGTCGGCGACGTCCAGTTTGTCGCCAAGGCGCAAGATCAATTGCTGAGCGTCGAACAGGCCTCGATCAATACCCTGGGAGGCCGGGCCACCCTCACCGGCGAACTCGATCTGGCCGATCCCAACACTGCGCAATTCGACCTGCTCTTTCACCAACTGGCCCCGGCCGAGCTTGCCTGGATCCGCCCGGAGCTTGGCGGCGTTTCCGGCACAATCACCGGCTCGCTCCTGATCCACCCCAGCCCCTTTGCACGCGACCTCGGACCGCTCGAAATCCTGCTTACGCTTCGGCCGGAAAATGCGGGCTTTCGATCGATCCCGCTCGGTCCCATCAACCTCGCGGCTTATGCAGAGTATGTCTCGCCACAGGATTTCCGGCTGGTGACGGACCGCGCGCAGATCGACTTGGCCGGCGGATCGATCAAGCCCTTTGTCCGCCTGTCGTCCACCCCTCACCGGGGGCTGGCACAGCTCCTGACTGCCACCCTGAAAGACCTCAATCTCGAACCGATCGTCAAGGCCTTCCGAGACGACGGAAAGCCCGTCGTCGGCATCGTCTCCGGCGAAGTCCGCATCTACGGCGCGGCCCGCTCGCTGGGCGAAATCACCGCCGAGGCAAACCTTCAAGTTTATGACAGCGACCTGGTGAACTTCGGGCCGATCGCGGCGCTTTATAACGTGATGCGTGCCGGGGCCGGCGGACAAAAACCGCAGGGCACAGGCAATGTCTCGTTGCGGCTTGAGCAAGCGCGCCTGAACATCGTTAACGCGTCCTATTTCAATCGCGGGATTTTCGCCAGCGCCTACGGCGGCATCGATGGCCTCGACAACGGCATGGCCGCCAAGAACGACTACACCGTGCTGGGGTCCGTCAGATTGCTGAAGGACATCAACCTCCCCGGCTTTGCCGACGCCGACAAAATCCTCAGCGCGTTTCAATCCAGCGTGACGGCCGTTTATGTGGACGGCACGCTCGACAAAATCCGCGCCAAACAAGTGGCCCTAAGCGAACTCGGCGCGTCCCTGCGGGCCATCGTGCTGGGAAAGGTTCGGGAAAGGGAGAACTAGACGGACTTCCCAACGAACGGCAGGCGCGACGAAGGACAGGATAGTATCTGTCCAAAAGATTTCACACGGCAAAGCGGAAGTTCACACGGGAGTTTAACGTTTCGGCGGTGAAGCCGGTAAACGAGCAGCGGTATTTGATACCCGATGCGGCCAGGAGTCCGGGAGTGGATCCCCACAGCGTCCGAAAGGCAAAAGCGGGCGCACGTCGATTAGTCCGATTCGACGTGCGCCCGCTTTTCTTTTCCCAAGGTGGAAAAGTTCTCGGCAAACGACAGCAACCCGTCGTCGGTAGCAGGCAGGTATGACCTGGCCATGATCGTTTCCTTTCGGGCCAAATCAGTTGCCCCGATGAACGCCTGCGAGTGAAGGCATCGCCTGCACGAAATCGCAAGCAGCAACCACCAAGGCACATTGAAAAAATCGGCAAACGATCGAGCGACTTGAGGAGATTGTGAATATCCTAATGAAAATTCCGATTGTCGGACCAAGAACCGGCAGATAGCATGAGAAACCGCATTAATCGGACTTAAAAGCGCGGGTTTTCAACTTGAAAGCGCGCGCGTTTGAATTGAAAGCGCGCGCGTTTGAATTGAAAGCGCGCGCTTTTGAATTGAAAGCGCGCGCGTTTGAATTGAAAGCGCGCGCGTTTGGACCGAAAGCGCGCGTGTTTGGACCGAAACCGCGAGCGTTTGGACTGAGAGCGCGTGCTTTCCCACCGAATCCTCGAAAAATAACGCAGGAATTTCGAGCGTTGGCATCAGCATGTAGTGTGGACGTACCCGCCTGCCGTGTGATTAATTCAACGGACGGATGAATGACGGATGTCAGATTTTCCGAATTTTCGGTGGGCTGAAGCCCACTCTACGGGCTAGGCATCTCGCATCTTCTGCACGTGCGCCTCATTCAGAATTTCCTGCACGGTCAGCAGTTTGATAAGTCTGCCGGTCCGGTTGAAGAAGGCGGCACATTCTTGTTCGACGTCGTGGGTGTAGGCGCAGCTGACGAAGAAGCTTTCTGCCGGCCGCCTTCCCCTTCACGCATCATGCCGGCTTCGAAAGCGTCGATGTCCGTGTCACCGTCCCCACTTAATTCTTTCCTTTCGCCGCAACAGCCCTCGCAGTTCGTAGATTTTATGGACGCGTTGAGCCACTTGGCCGCTTTGATCGTCATCATCCCAGCAAACAACGGCTATGGGAAGTTTCTCGCTCTTGTCGGCGGTCTTGAACATGCGACCCCAAACTTGGTGCTGATGGCCATGCAAGAGAAAGCTGCTGCTGTAGGTTTCAACTTCAAGGTGAACCAGACCCCTCTTGCCAGCTATCTTGACGCGCAGATCTGGGAACCGGGTACGAATGCGATCTATCTTTTCAATACCGAGTCTCTCGTGTGCGGCTATCAGAATTCCGATTACTTCCTGTTCGCATCGTGGGTCGCGGTTCAACAGTGGAATCCTACCTTGGTCGAGTTTCAGCCTTTTAACTTCTTGCCTGATCTTCTCAAACTCGAGGCGGCTAATTGGAGTGAGCGTCTGTTGGCTGTATACCGGTCTCTTGAGTAGCTTTTGGATCGAGCGGACGGTTATGGGAAAAGAAGGCTGCCATCTGAACTCTTTACCATGAATCGCCCATGCGAGTTTGTTGTTGCCGACTAACGATTGCGGTTTGCGGGGAATTTGAATTCGCTTGGTTGGTATTGACACGCACTCGTAGAATCCGACAACCTGCTGCGTCTTATCTCGCTTGTATTCATCATCAATATATGCGAATGCAATCCACCGGTCGCCGACTTGCATCTGTCTGAACCCGCGAGGAAAGTCCGTCTCTCCGGTTCTCCAGACAACCCCGGGCCACATCTGGAAAGATGCTAGATCATGCCTGGCGACGAAGTATTTTCGCTCTCGCTTCATAGTGCCTTCCTCTAAGATGTTTCGCCGCGCATTACCTTCGCGTAGTGCGAGGCGTGCCAGTCGCAGTGGTAGTAGAAGCTGCCGGTCTTCTTGAGCACGCGGGCGAGTTGCCTGCAGCGGGGACGCATATAGTCGATGTAGGCTTGCGTGCTGGCGTGGCGGTCTTCAAACGCCCGCTTTTCCTTGGTCTCGCCCCAGAACACTTCATAGTTGCGATTGGAGTTGAACGGCGGATCGATATACACCAGATCAACACACTGCTCGGGCAGCTTGGCGAGTTGTTCGAGATTGTCGCCGCAATAGACGACGCGGGTGTCCAACAGTGCTGACGGCTTGCCTGCCGGCGCGGGCGACGCTGCGGTGGCGGTGGTTATCGCGTTGCGTTTGCTTGTCCCCGACTTGCCCATGTGTCGCGCAATTGTACCTTGGCGGCGGGGGTGCGCAAATCACCTGAGAAAAGAACCGGGGACGCACGCGAATCGGACTAATCGACGTGCGTCCCCTTTTACCTTCCTCGTGTATTTCGCAATTATGCGTACCACCCGGGCCGGTGCCGATGCAGCCCGTGCGTTCCCTTTTTGCCAAAAACCGTTAGTCTGTCGCACCATGAAGGAGAATCCGCCGATTCGGTGCGTTGAATTGACGCACGTTTTGTCGGGACAAGGACAATCATGGAAGCCATTGAAACGCGCTATCGGACTCACACCTGCGGGCAACTTCGTCAAGCCGACGTTGGCAAAAGCGTGAAGCTTGCCGGGTGGGTGCATTTCCATCGGGACTTCGGCGGGCTGGTCTTCATCGACCTGCGCGACCGTGACGGCCTTACCCAACTGGTGTTTGATGCCGACCTCTGCGGCGCGGCCGGGCTGGAAGAAGCCCGCAAGCTGCGCAGCGAGTGGGTCGTGAGCATCACCGGCCAGGTGACTGCCCGCGCGGCCAATGTCATCAACCCCAAGCTGGCGACGGGCCAGATTGAAGTGCGCGTGCAATCGATGGAGGTGCTGAGCATCAGCCCGACACCGCCTTTCACTCCGCACGAGACCGAAGCCGTCAACGAAGAGCGTCGCCTGCAATATCGCTATCTCGACCTCCGCAGGCCCGAGATGCAGCAGACCCTGCGCACGCGCTACCACGTGACCAAGATCATGCGCGACTATCTTGGCGAACTGGGCTTCTGGGAGATCGAAACGCCCTTTTTGACAAAAAGCACGCCCGAAGGCTCGCGTGATTTTATCGTGCCAGCGCGGCTTGTGCCCGGCAACTTCTACGCATTGCCGCAAAGCCCGCAGCTTTTCAAGCAGATCCTAATGGTCGGCGGGTGCGACAAATACATGCAGATCGTCCGGTGTTTCCGGGACGAAGACCCCCGCGCCGACCGACAGGCCGAGTTCACGCAGTTGGACGTGGAAATGTCCTTCATCGACCGCGAAAATATTATGGGGATCATTGAAGGCCTGATGCGCACGATCTGGAAAGACGTGCTGGGCGTGGAAGTGCCCAATCCCATTCCACACATTGAGTATGACGAAGCAGTCAGCAGTTATGGTTCAGACCGGCCCGATTTGCGCTTCGGAATGAAGCTCATCGACATCACCGACCTGGGCAAGGAGACCGATTTCGGCGTGTTTAAGAACGCGGCGATGGTCAAGGCGATCTGCGTGCCCGGCGGATCAAAACTGACGCGAAAGGAAACCGATGCGTTGGCCGAATGGTCCAAAGGATTCGGCGCCAAGGGTCTGGCAGTGACGAAAGTGACGGCCAGCGCTCTGGACACGGGCGTGGCCAAGTTCCTTACGCCGATTGCCATGAAATTGATCGAACGGCTGGGCGCAAAGGAAGGCGACTTGCTCTGCTTCGCCGCCGACAAGCCCGCGGTCGTTCACAAGGTACTTGGCGAACTTCGCTTGAAGATGGCCAAAGATTTGCAGATGAAGCCAAGTACCGAGTGGGCATGGACCTGGGTGGTGAACTTCCCGCTCTTGGATTTTGACGAGGCTGAAAAGAAGTGGAGCAGCGTGCATCACCCGTTCACCAGCCCGCTGGACGAGGACATGCCAAAATTGGCCACGAGCGATTCTACGGTGCTGGCGGGGCTGAAAAGCAAGGCGTACGACATCGTTCTCAATGGCTATGAGCTGGGCGGCGGATCGATCCGTATCCACCGCATGGACGTTCAACAGCAACTGTTCAGCGTGCTGGGGATCGATCCTGAAAGCCAGAAAACCCGGTTCGGATTTTTGCTCGATGCGTTGCAATATGGTGCTCCGCCCCATGGCGGGCTGGCGCTGGGACTGGACCGCATCGTGATGATGCTGCGCAACACCAGCAACATCCGCGACGTGATCGCGTTTCCGAAAACGCAGAGCGGAGCCGATTTAATGTGCGGCAGCCCCAGCCTGCTGGACGCGCGACAGTTGCAGGAGGCGCACATTAAGGTTGTCGCGCCCCCGGTGAAGGCATAAGCACAGGCCGAGGTTTTGGCCCGGCAAAATGTCGGCTGAACTGATTTTCACGGCATCGGTTCTGAGGCCGCATGGGCCAGCCGAGCCTGCGGAGACGACATGCAAACTGCTCAAGAAAGCCCGCTCGCGCGCATTCATCAGCAGAGGGAAGCCGAGCTGCAGGACTACGCCGGACTGGAGATCGTCAGTACCTTTGGCGAACCGCAGGCCGAATATGCTGCAGTGCATAAGTCCGCGGGGCTGTTGGATGCGCATCACCGGGCGGTGATCGAACTGACCGGAAAGGATCGGCTGACGTTTCTCAATCAGCTCGTCACCAACCAGATTTGCCACAAACAGACCAAAGCTCCGCTGGCCGCGGGTCAAGGGGTCTATGCGTTCCTGCTCAATGCCAAATCCGGCAGGATCGAATTTGACCTGAATGTGATCGAACGCGGGGATCGAACACTGATCGAAACCGACCGCAGGCTGGTGCCGGAACTGATTGCGCGCCTGGAGAAGTATCACTTTTCGGAGCAAGTGGCCTTCGCCGATGTATCGGCCGACTTGCATGAACTGGTCATTCACGGCCCGGCCGCAGCGGAGATTTTGACGCAACTTTTGGGCGCGCCGATCGACGTGCCAACGGACATGGGATCGATGCAAGCCAGCCTCGGCGCGATCGATATTGTCATCTGGCGCGACGATTCCTGCGGAGTGCCGGGATATCACCTGATCGTGCCGAGAAGCGAGGCCGAGGGGGTATGGCAGATGCTGTTGGATCGGTTTGGGCAGTCGCAGGACTTGGGCAAACGGCTGCTCCGCCCGTTCGGATGGGCGGTGTACAACACGCTGCGGATAGAGGCGGGCCGGCCACTATTCGGGATCGACTTTGACAACACGGTTTTGCCGGCCGAAACAGGGCAATTGGGTCGGGCCGTCAGTTTTACCAAGGGCTGTTATCCGGGACAGGAGATCGTCGCACGGATGCAGGCCCGGCAGCAGTGGGCGAGGCAGATCGTGGGATTGCGCCTCGGCGGAGATGCCCTGCCGATCGCGGGCGCGCCGATCTACGACGATGCCAGCAACCAGGTGGGCGCGGTAACCAGCAGCACAATTTCGCCTATCTTGTCCAATGCTGCTTTGGCCCTGGCTATAGTCAAAAAGCCATTTTCGCAGTTGGGCATGGTGGTGAGTGTGGCTGCGGAGGGCGCGCTGCATCGCGCAACCGTGGCTGCGATGCCATTCGTTCCGGTCCAGCGTTAGCTAATGGAGATTATCATGGTGACTTCGCCGTATCTGATTAAACCCGGCAGCAAAGTGAAGATGAAGAAGCTGAAGTCGAACGACACAGGTCACTTTAAGGACAAGGACGATGCCACGCACGCGGCGGAGAAAAACCTGACGCGACTAAATGAATTGCAGGAGGTGCTGTATGCCCAGCGAAAGCACGCGGTACTGATCGTGTTGCAAGCCATGGACGCCGGAGGCAAGGACGGCGCGATTGCCCACGTCTTTGGTGGGACCAATCCGCAGGGCTGCCAGGTGACGAGCTTTAAGGCACCGACGGCGTTGGAATTAGACCACGATTTTCTCTGGCGCATCCACTCCGCCGTCCCGGCCAAGGGGATGATCGGGATTTTCAACCGGTCGCACTATGAAAGCGTGCTGGTGGAACGCGTGAAGGGCCTCGTGCCAAAATCGGTATGGGCTAATCGCTTCGCTCACATCAATGCTTTTGAAAAAATGCTGGCCGAGGAAGGGACGACAATCCTGAAGTTTTACC
>JBBQSU010000041.1:0-25643 GCA_038234815.1 Tepidisphaerales bacterium
CGTCGGCTCAAGGGAATGGGCATGCGCTGGACGGCCCGCAATGCCGAAGCCGTCATGGCCCTGGAGGGCCTGCACCAAAGCCATCTCTGGCTGACCTACTGGTCACGACCCCTCGCCGCCTGAAAAATTGGCAGACCCATGACCTCTTTGCGCAAATGGCTTTGCACAAATGGTGAGAAACGGAATCCCTTTGCGCATGTGGAGAACGCAATTTGACGGCCGAGAGGACAAGCCGCGGGCGCCCGCAAGTCGCGGTGCATCCCGACGCCGAAGCGTTTCAGTCCGCCACTGCGAAAAACGGGAAGCAGGGAGAATTGGCCAAACGGCATCTCTCGGCGCGAAAGCGGCTCGGGGTGCACGTCGGCTTGCATTCTTCGGTCGAGAAAAATCGTGATGCGTGTTTTGCCCAAACGGTTTGAGATATTTCAGGCGCCCGGCCGATCTGGGAACGCGCCGCCAAAGTCGCAGGGTTACAAACTGCTGGTTGAGATGCGAAAGGAACCCTGGGGCCAAGTCGTCACGCGGCGCTGGGACCAGAAGGCCTGCTGGTGGGCATAACCCATACGCCGGAGATGCGGAGGTGAGTTCCTACGCCCTCTTAGAATAAACTGCTGTTCTGGGCCGACTGGTATCGTCTCTCTGGGTTTCCCTTTCTCCCTGAGAACCAGTGCCGAGATCACACCCCACTTTGCCCGATCGGACATTAGTCATTTCGGCTCGCTGGGCGCGGGTTCGGCAGCGGAGACGACAAGATTATCCCGATGAATCACTTCGTCATACGCGCCTTCGGCCAGGACCGCGCGGACGTCTTTGGTTTTTTTTCCGCGGATCATGTTTACGTCGGTCGCTGAATAATTGGATAATCCACGGGCGATGGTCACACCGGTGACGGTTCGCACGGCCACCACGTCTCCGCGGGCAAAATCACCTTCGACCTTGACGATCCCCGCAGGCAGCAGGCTGCGATTGCCCTCCAGAAGCGCCCGCGCCGCGCCATCGTCCACCACAATCCCGCCCACCGGCCGAACCGAACCGATCCATCGGCTGCGGCTCGATTGTTTCTTCATCCCGGGCACAAACAACGTGCCGATCGCATGGCAGGCCAGCACTTTAAGAATCACGTCCTCTTCACGCCCGTCGGCCACGACCAGGCATTCGCCGGCATCAGTCACCATCCGCGCGGCCTCCACCTTGCTGTTCATTCCGCCTTTGCCCAGCGCGCTTTTCTCCACCCGCACCAGTGCGCGGGCTTCTTCAATGCTTTTGACAAGCCGAACGCTTTTCCCAGAACTGTCGAGAATGCCATCGACCACGGTCAACAATATAAGCAATTGGGCGCGCATGGCGTGCGTCACCATCGCCGCCAGGATGTCATTGTCACCGAAGGTGATCTTCACAATTTCGTCGGTGCTGATCGTGTCATTTTCATTGATGATCGGCACGGCGTTCATTTCATGCACGGCATGAATGGTGTTGCGCAGGTTCAGGAACCGCGAGCGGGATTCGATGTCTTCGCGGGTGAGAAGAATCTGGGCGACCGGCATGGCGTGAGGGGAAAACGCAGCCGCCCAGGCGTCCATCAATCGGCGTTGGCCGACGGCGGCCACGGCCTGCAGGCGGGCCAGGTCGGTCGGGCGCTTGGGGAGATTGAGTTCGCGCAGGCCCGCGCCGATCGCCCCGCTGCTCACCAGCGTGACGCGAATGTTCAACCCGCGCAATTCAGCCACCTGGCCGGCGATTTCCGAAAGGAACCTGGCGTCTAGCCGGCCGTCTTTATCACTGAGCAGCTGCGTGCCCAGTTTGATGACCACCGACCGCACGGGGGAAAGATACTGTTTTCGAGACTCGTCCATGGTCACGTGGACTAGTGTATCGCCCGAGCGGGGAATGAAAACATGCCGGAATGGTCGTTATCGTACAGCAGTATGGGTCCAATAACCGGCATGATCGGCTTGGAGCCTCGTTAATACGTCCTTCCGCTAAATTTTTCGCCGCAATTCACGCAGATTGCCTAAGTTAACAGAAAATGTTAGAATGGGTAAAGAAAAAATGACACACCGTCGATAGAATAGGTGTCAGATGTTACCCAAATTAACATTCGACACCACGAAACCGGCCGGCACGGACGCCGCTGAATAAAAACCGCGTCGATCGCGAGCAACGGAACATCCGATCGATGCCTTTTCGGAGAACGCGTCCATGAGTTTCAATCCCTCACTCACCGAGTCGAATCTGGTCAAAAGTTATGTCGAACCCCTGCTGGCCGGCGATCGCAGCGCCTGCCGCAAGCTCATCGACGGCGCACTTGCCGTCGGTCTCACCGCCAAGGAACTGTTGAACAAACTGGTCTGGCCGACAATGGAACTCCTCCAGTCGCTATATAAAGAGGACCGCATCAGCACCACCAGCCTGAACCTGGCGACCCGACTGAATCGATCCCTTACCGACCAACTGGCCGCCCGGCTCGACCGCAAGGCGTCCAACGGCAAAAAGGTCCTGATTTTCTGTGGCGACGATGAGCCGGAAGAACTGGGCGGGCAGATTTGCGCCGACCTGTTTGAAGCCGACGGCTGGACGGTGCGCTTTGCCGGTGGCGGAGTCCCAGAAGACGAAGCGCTCGTCCTGCTCGGCGACCTGCGCCCCGACCTGCTTATCCACTTTGGCACGCTTCCCTCGGGCGTCCCGGCGGTCCGCAAACTCATCGATTACCTCCGCGACGTCAACAGCTGCCCCAACATGCAGGTGATGTGCTGTGGCGGGATTTATAAACGGGCCGAGGGGCTTGCCGAGGAGATCGGCGCTGACCTTTATGCCTCTGACGCCGACACCGCCGTCGAAGTGGCCAACACCCACCCGTCGCGCCGGGCTTCAGTCGATCAGCAAACGGTCGGCCGCACGCGGCGAATCCGCAAGGCCGAACAGCGCAAGTCAGTGCGCATCGCGCCGGTGCAACTGTCGGTCGGCACGTTCTAGGCTAACGCCGTTCCGGTCGAAACCTCGCGGACGGTCACTTCCGTGATCGCCGGGCACACGATCGAAGAGGCAAGGATCACACCTGATTCGTGGACGCGCGCCGGCCCCGGGCATGGATTGCTCCAGGGCCGGCTTTTTTTCTGCTACAATTCCGCCGGTTATGCCCGGTGAATTCGATTTCGTCGACTGGCTGAAGGCCCGGCAGCTGCCGCGGCCCGCGGTCGTTATTGCCCTTGGCGATGACCTTGCCGCCGTCCGCTGGCCGGCCGATGATCTGCTGCTTGTCGGTGTCGATCAGGTGCTTGATGGCGTGCATTTTGATTCCGCGCGGCACTCTCCTCGTGAAATCGGCCGCAAAGTCATGAACCGAAATCTCAGCGACTGTGCGGCAATGGCTTGCCTTCCGGCCTATGCCGTCGCCACCGTGGCCTTGCCCGCCGGCGCAGGGCTGGGCTATTTGCAGGAGCTATTCCTCGGTCTTGAAGAAGCCGGAGCGCCTTTTGATTGCCCGATCATCGGCGGCGACACCGCCTCCTGGCCGGGAGAGCTGGCGGTCACCGTCACCATTCTCGGCCGAAGCGCCGGCCTTGAGCCGATCACCCGCTCCGGTGCCCAGCCCGGCGACGGCATTTTCGTCACCGGCCCCCTAGGCGGCAGCATCCTCGGCCGGCATCTTTCGTTTGAACCTAAGGTACATCTGGCCAGGCAGTTGGCTGCATCGTGCCGAATTTCGTCGATGATCGACCTGAGCGACGGGCTATCGCGCGACCTTCGGCAGATCTGCCGCGCAAGCGGGGTTGGCGCGACCATCGTCGCCGAGCAAATCCCCTTGCATGACGATGCGAGAGACCTGGCGACCGGCGATCCCGAAAAGGCACTCCGTCACGCGCTCGACGACGGCGAGGATCACGAACTGCTCTTTACCACGCCCGACGCGCCCTCGGCAGGGGCGCGTATCGGCACCATCATGCACGAGCCAGCGATTCTGCTTCAGACCGCCGGAAAATCCACCGAACTGTCCCCCGGTGGATGGGAGCATCGCCTGTGACGAGCAATTCGCCTGCGCAAACCGAACGCTTCGCTGCAGACATCGCCGGCAACTTAACGGGCGGCGAGTGCATCGCGCTGCACGGCGATTTGGGCGCGGGCAAAACCCGGTTCGTCCGAGGACTGCTCGCCGGCCTGCATGGCGATCCCTCCACCGTGTGCAGCCCCACTTATGTCCTGCTCAACGTCTACGACACCGGCCGCCTGCGCGTCTATCACCTCGACGCCTACCGCACCGGCGGAAGTGACGACCTGGAAGCCATCGGTTTTTCCGAATTGCTCGAACAATCCGGCGTGATCGTGGTCGAATGGGCCGAGCGCATCGCCGACCTGCTCCCCCCCGCCACGCTCCACGTTCACCTCCAAACCACCGGTCCGAGCACCCGCGAAATTACAAGCGGACATCACCCTTTGTCCTCAACCTCCGCTTGAAGGGATACGACCGTTCAGTTCGTTCGCCCCGCGTCTGTCGCCGTTTTGCCGCGTTACAGCGTGATATCATGTTCCGGGCGGACGCCGTCCGGAGGCCGCTCTGGCAGTTGATCGGCGAGGACTGGCAGAACAACCGTCAAAGTAGTCACGAGTCCCGACCGAACGACAATCCCGCCGCGCGGCAGCATGGGTAGAAGATGGCCTGGAGGGCGTCACGCCATGACAACGCGGCGGCAGGGAAAGCGGCCCTACAAGGCGACGTGCGATCTCGACGGGGGCCGTCGGTGCGGGCGGATCGGAAAATTTTCACTCTGCGCTTTACATTCTCGGACATTGTTGTACAAATAGGCAAAATCTGCGGGATCGCGCAGGTTCTGCCGGTTTTGTGGAATCGTCAAACGCTTTGCTCAATGGATTTGAGTCCCTCACGCACACGGAGGTGCCGCTATGTTAAGCCGTCTTATTTCCCTGTCCGCTCTTGCTCTTTCGGTCATCATCCTGCCGGTATTGGTATCGGCCCAGGAGTTGCCCGCACCCGAAGTGGCCAATTCTAAGTATCAATTTACCGGCACGGTCAACGCCAATGCGGTGTATGTCCGCTCGGGGCCGGGTGAAAACTATTACCCCACGATGAAGTTGGACAAGGGGACGCAGATCACCGTGGTGGGGATCAAGTTTGACTGGCTGAAGGTTACCCCGCCACAAGGCTCGTACTCTTATGTCGCCAAGGCGTATGTGGAGAAGCGTGGCGACGGGAGCGTAGGACGGGTGACCAAGCCCGACCTGAACGTTCGCGCCGGCAGCGGACTTAATGCGATGAAGACGACGGTGCAGACGAAATTGAATGAAGGGGTGGACGTGAAAATCCTCGGCGAGCAGGACGAGTATTTCAAGATCGCCCCGCCGGAAGGATCGTTCGTCTATGTGAACAAGCAGTTCATCGATCCGGGCCAGCCATTGGTCGCTGCCGTGCCTGCGGCGCATGAGGCCGAAGTGATCGCCAGCGCGCCGGTGAAATCGGAAACGCCGACTGGCAATGCCGATCTTTCGCCGAGCACTCAGCCGGTGGCTGCGGGGAACGATCTGGCCCCCAGCACCCAGCCGGTGGCCAAGGGGCCGACCGCCGATCAGCAGTTTGACAAGGTTGAAGCCGAATTCGTTGCCGCTAGCGACAAGCCGATACAAGACCAATCGCTGACAGAACTGAAAACTTCGTATGAAGCGGTTCTGGCCGACGGACAGTTGCCGGTGTCGATGCGGCGGATGGCCGAGCTGCGGGTTTCAACGCTGAAATTCCGCATCGAAGCGCAGGATCAATATACACAGGCCAGGAAGGCGCAGGACGAAGCTGCGGCAAAGAACCAGGCGCTCAAGGCCGAACAGGAAGAACTGGCAGCACGCATCAAGGCTAATGAAGTGACCGTGTACACGGCCATCGGTATGCTGCGCACGAGCAGCCTGCAACAGGGCAATGGGATTCTGTACCGTCTGACTGATCCGACCAGCGGGCGCACGCTGGTCTATCTGCGCAGTACGGACGGATCGAAGGTCAACGGCTTCCTGGGGCAGTTGATCGGTGTGAAGGGTGAAGTGAGCATCGACCCTGTGCTGCAGGCCAAGTCGATCGCGCCGACCGACGTCGCGGCAGTGGATGCGGCCAAAGTGAACAATGGGGTAACGGCAGGGATTCTGCCGTCGGGATTCAACCTGCAACGCGGGCAGTTCACGCAGGCGGGAAACCGATAAACTGCTCGGTTGACAGTCTTGAACGATAGAACAGACACGCCCGTGACGTAATGCGTCCCGGGCGTGTTCTATTTCAGTCGCCCCACGGCCGGCGGCCGAGGCCGGGCGGGCGTGTGATGATCGGAAGCGCGATTGGGGACTGGTCGAGCCAGAATTGACGCTATCGGCGGGTTGGATATCATAAGGGTTGGGTCGATAGAACGATGCGCGACGACTTTTAAGGCATTTCATGCAGCCTGCGGGTTCTACTCAAAGCGTTTCCCCCGTGCAGGCGGGCGCGTCCGGCACGGGGCAGTCGCGCCAGTCAGGGCAACGCGAGCAATTCTCGGCCGAGGAACTGGCCATCGTCCTTTCCCATTTCGATATCGGAATCATTGATTCGATCGTCGATTTCCCCCGAGGATCGCGCAAGGCGCCGAAGCTGTTACTGGTGAGCGAACAGGGTAAATTCCTGCTTAAGAGGCGGGCGCGCGGGAAGGACGACCCGTTCAAGGTGGCATTCTGTCACGCCCTTCAGCTTTATCTTGCGGCGCAGCAGTTTCCATTGCCGCATCTGCTCGGCACGCGCAACGAAAACAACTCGATGCTGCAATGGCGAAATGCGGTTTACGAACTGTTCGAGTATATCCCGGGACAGTCCTATCCGCAGACGCTGGAATCGACCGAGGACAGCGGGAAAATTTTGGGGCTTTATCACAAACTGCTGCTGGGGTTTAAGTCGGAATGGCAACCGCCCAGTGGAAGCTACCATGGCGCGCCTGCGGTGGAGCAGGGCCTGCGCGCGATCATGAATAATCTGCAGAATTCGTCGGACGCCGACCTGCGGAAGGTGCTGGAGTTCTTACTGCAGAGCTATCAGCACGCGGCCAAGACGGTGGAAGACCTGGGTCTGGAGGGTTGGCCGAGGCAGATCGTTCATGCCGACTGGCATCCTGGGAACATGCTGTTTAGAGACAATCGCGTGGTGGCAGTGATCGATTACGATTCGGCGCGGCTTCTTCCGCGGATCGTCGATGCGGCTAACGGGGCGCTTCAGTTCTCCATCATCGGCGGGGAAGAAGACGTTTCGAAATGGCCGGATTATCTTGATGAAAGTCGCTTCAAGCGATTCTTGGGCGGCTACGACAAGGTGCAGCTCTTGAGCCAGGCGGAAATCGCCACGATCCCCTGGCTGATGACCGAAGCACTGATTGCCGAGGCGGTTTTTCCGATCGCAGCCACGGGGAGTTTTGGCCGGATGGAGGGGATGGCGTTCCTGCAGATGGTGCAACGCAAGGTGGGCTGGATGCAGAAACAGGCGGCGCATCTCGTGCAAATCGCCGAGGGGTAAGCCGGCGCATTTTCTATTTTTCGACGCATCTGGGGATTCCGGGCATAAGATTTGATCATGCGGATACACCGGGCCAGCCTGATGCTGTTGTTACTGCTTCCAGGGGCCGCCGGAGCAGCACAGGCGACGCTTCCGACGACGGCGCCGGCGGTCCTGCGTCCCCTGCCGGCAGAGCAAATTCGCCAATGGTTCACACGGCTTGGCGACACCAGCCCTGAAGCCCGCGAGGCGGCGCGATTTGAATTGCTCGGACTCAAGGCCGAAGAGTTGCCGATGCTGCGCGCCGTGGTTGCGGCGAGCCGACCGATCCGTCCTGCGCAGGCGACAGAGCTGCACGACATCGTGGTCCATATTCTTCTCGCCGGAACGCCCCGCGCCGAAACGCCACAGGCTTTCCTCGGCCTTTTCTGGCCCGACGCGCAGCGCGGACGTCTGGAAGATGCCGACACGCCGGCCCTTCGGCTCATCGGCTGTCCCGCTTTTCGGTTCCTTCAAGACGGCGATGTCATCAAGGCTATCGCCGAAAAAAATACTCCGGCAGACATGGGCCGCGAAGAATTGATGGCAGCGATTCCCAGCTTTAAGCCGGGAGACGTGCTGCACCTGACGGTGTTGCGTCACGGGCAGATTAAGCAGATCGCGGTCCAGCTTGATGCCCGGCCGATCGATCTGGACGCAAGCGATCCTACCGGCCCGGCGCGGCAGGCCCCGGCGGAAAAAATCTGGACAGATGAGTTTCTTCCGCTGCTGGCCGAAGAGATGACAGCAATACCAGCCGATTGAGGCGCGCTCCTGGCCGAGGCAGGCCGATCCGGTCAAGAAACCGGACAGTCGTCATCGCTTGGAAAAATCGTTAGAATGCCCTTCACCATGGTCGTGAAGGTGAACGGTCAATCGCAGACGGTCCCCGACGGCACCACCGTCCGTCAGCTTGTGGCATTACATAAGTTGGCACCCGAGAAAGTCGCTATCGAGTGGAATCGACGACTGCTAAAATCCGAGAGATATGACCAGGTGTTGGGGAACGGTGACGAGGTGGAAATCGTGACTTTCGTCGGCGGGGGTTGACCATCCGAGCCACGCGGCGGGCTCTCCAAGCACCTGTGCCGCTGAATCGGTGAATTCCGAATTGAAACAGTGAGTTATGGACGTTTTCAAAATTAAAAATTTCAGCTTGAACAACCGGCTGTTTATCGGCACGGGAAAATACGCGACCTACGAACTGATGCAGCAGGCGTTAGAGGCAAGCGGGTGCCAAGTGGTGACGGTTGCGGTGCGCCGCGAGCGGTTGATCGACGCACACGGGCGGTCGTTGTTGGACTACCTCGATCTATCCAAATACGTCATTCTGCCCAACACCGCCGGCTGTTTCACCGCCGACGATGCCATCCGCGTAGCGATGCTGGGCCGCGATCTTCTGGAGAAACAGAAAAACGCCGGGGCGAACTGGGTGAAGTTGGAAGTGTTAGGCGATAAGAAAACGCTTTTGCCCGATCCGGTGGGGACGATTGAGGCGACGAGGGAACTGGTGAAGGAAGGGTTCACCGTCCTGGCATACACCAGCGACGACCCTCGCTCGGCCGTGCGGATCAAGGAGGCAGGCGCCGGGGCCGTTATGCCTGCGGGCAGTCCGATCGGCTCGGGGCAGGGAATTCTCAATCCCCTCAACATCTCCCTGTGCCTCGAACTTTTGAAAGAAGGTGATCCGGCCTTCCCTGTCATCGTCGATGCCGGCGTGGGAACGGCCAGCGACGTGGCCATCGCTATGGAACTTGGCGCCGACGGCGTGCTGCTCAATACCGGCATCGCCCATGCCAAAGATCCGGTGAAAATGGCTGTCGCCATGCGACATGCGCTTGAGGCGGGTCGGCTTTCGTATCAATCCGGGCGAATCCCTCGAAAGCGTTACGCGACCGCGTCCAGCCCATTTGATGGCGTCATCAGTTACATCCCCGGAGAATGAAGGATTTGACGCTTCAGGCCGGCCCGGATACGTTCCCATCGCAAATACCGAAACGCACACGATATGCTCAAACGCACGCCCTTCTATGATTTCCATGTCTCGGCCGGCGCAAAAATGGTCGAGTTTTCCGGGTGGGAAATGCCGCTGCTCTATCGGTCCATTGTTGACGAGCACCAGCAGACGCGCACCAGCGGATCGATGTTTGACGTGGCGCACATGGGCCGCTTCGGATTTTCAGGAAAAGACGTGGTCGCGTTTCTCAATAAGGTGCTGACCCGCAACGTCGCTGAGCAGCGTGTCGGTCAATCCCGATACAGCCTGATCTGCAATCCTTCGGGCGGCGTGATGGACGACGTGATCGTCTCCCGCGATGAGAAAAACTGGGTCATGGTCGTTAATGCGGGCAATCGAGAGAAGATATGGGCGCACCTGGCCAGCGTGCGACAGGCCGCGGCGTTCGATCTGGACATCGTCGATAACACTGATGCCACCGCGATGGTGGCAGTGCAGGGGCCGAAAGTCATCGAGCGACTTTCAGAAATTCTGCCCGTTGATTTGAAGAACATGAAGCGGTACCGCTTTGAAACGACCAGCTTTATGCTCATTAAGTTTACCGTCTTCCGAAGCGGATATACCGGAGAAGATGGGGTTGAACTGATTCTGCCCGCGAAAATGGCGGGTATGGCGATGAAGATGCTTGGCGGAAAGATGGACAAGGAACACGCGACGATCAAGCCCGCGGGGCTGGGCGCACGGGACACGCTGCGCATCGAGGCCGCGATGCCGCTCTATGGTCACGAACTTTCCGAGACGATCGATCCGATCAGCGCGCAGCTTGAGTTTGCGGTGGATTTGGCCAAGGATTTCATCGGGGCCGAAGCCCTGCGCAAGGTCAAGACCGACGGGCCGAAGCAAAAGCGCGTCGGGCTTGAACTCGATGGCAAGCGCATCGCCCGGCAGGGCGCCGATCTACTCCACGATGGAAAGGTCGTCGGCCAAGTCACCAGCGGAACGTTCTCGCCCACGCTGCAAAAAAGCATCGCCATGGCCTACGTCGATTCGGAGTGGGCGACCGAAGGCACCGACTTGTCGGCTGACCTGAAAACCACCCATGTTTCGGCAAAAATTGTCAAGATCCCCTTTTATAAAGCAGGAGTGCATCAATGAGCGTCCCCGGTGATCGGAAATACTTGCAGTCCCACGAATGGCATAAACTTGACGGCCCCGTCGTCACCATCGGCATCACCCAAATCGCCGCCGACGAACTCACCGACGTCACCTTCGTGGCTTTGCCCAAGGTGGGGACGAAACTGTCGGCGGGAAAATCCTTCGGCGAGATCGAATCGGTCAAGGCCACCAGTGATCTAATCAGTGGGATCAGCGGTGAAGTGATTGAGGTCAACGACCAACTCACAGCCAATCCGGCACTGGTGAACACCGATCCTTACACTGCCGGTTGGATGGTGAAAGTGAAGCCGAGTTCGCCGGATGAAATGGCCGCTCTGCTGGACGTGACCGCTTACGAAAAATCATCCGGGCATTAACCGGCTCGCAAATCCCCGCTTGAAGCAAACTCCAATGACATCTCCAGCGAATCAGCCGGCTAAAGTCGATTTCTCGCAAAATGTGCTTGATGCTTCAGACACTTTTGTGGACCGGCACATCGGCCCGGACGATCTTGATGTGAAGTTGATGCTGGCCGAACTGGGGCTAAGCTCGCTCGAGGAACTTGTCGAACAAACCGTCCCCAGCGGCATTCGGCTCACCGAAAATCTCAAGCTCGGCCGGCCGCGAGGGGAATTCGAGTTACTTCGTGAGCTGAAAGGAATTGCTTCGAAGAATCGCATCCTGCGTTCCATGATCGGCATGGGGTATTCCGATACGATCACTCCGCCGGTCATTCTCCGCAACGTCATGGAGAATCCGGGGTGGTACACCCAATATACGCCATATCAGGCCGAGATTTCGCAGGGCCGGCTCGAAGCGCTGCTGAACTTTCAGACGATGATCTGTGATCTGACGGGCCTGCCGCTGGCCAACGCCTCCATGCTGGACGAAGCGACCGCTGCTGCCGAGGCCATGAGCATGGCAAACGCCGTCACCGGCGGCCGGCGACAATTCCTGGTTTCCAGCGATTGCCATCCCCAGACGATCGCCGTAGTGCAAACCCGCGCCAAATCGCTGGGCCTTGACGCCAAGGTATCAGCCACTAGCGATTTTGCCTTTGAAGGCAGCGATGTTTGCGGGGTACTGCTGCAATACCCCGCGACCGATGGCAGGATCGTCGATCATTCCGAAGTGATCGCCAAAGCTCATGCTGCAGGTGCGCTGGTTGTCATGGCAGCCGATCTGCTTGCCTTGACGATCTTGAAGGCCCCGGGCGAATTGGGTGCCGACATTGCCGTCGGCTCGGCCCAGCGATTCGGTGTGCCGATGGGTTTTGGCGGTCCGCACGCGGGTTTTATGGCCACCCGAACCGAACACGCGCGCAAGATGCCCGGCCGGTTAATCGGCGTGTCGCGCGATGTTCACGGCAGGCCTGCCCTGCGGCTCACCCTGCAAACTCGCGAGCAGCACATTCGCCGGGAAAAAGCCACTAGCAATATCTGCACGGCGCAGGTGGTGCTTGCGGTCATGGCCGGCTTGTATGCCTGCTATCATGGCCCGGAAGGACTAAAGCGCATCGCTCGACGCATCCATGCTATGACCGGCCTGCTGGCCGATGGTCTGAAGCGTCTCGGCCACGACGTTCTAAACGATACTTTCTTCGATACGCTGCGCATTCGGCCCACCGACACCGCCGCCGACGCCGTTATCGGCGCGGCCCTCGCCCGCGGAATCAACCTCCGGCGGTTTGACGACCAGACCGTCGGTATTACCTTGGACGAAACCACCACTTTAGCCGATGCCCAGACCGTGCTTGAAGCCTTCGCCCAGCCCGCACCGGGCATCTCGATCGCCTCACTTTCCCAAGCCGCCGAGCACTTCGTCGCTCCAGAAATTGCAGCCCCATTCCTGCGCACCAGCGCCTACCTCACCCACCCGGTTTTCAACCAGTACCACGCCGAGCACGAACTGCTCCGGTACATCTTCCGCTTGATGAGCCGCGATCTTTCGCTGTGCCATTCGATGATTCCCTTAGGCTCCTGCACAATGAAGCTCAATGGCACCACGGAAATGATTCCCGTGACCTGGCCGGAATTCGGCCGGATGCACCCCTTTGCTCCGCCGGAGCAATGGAAAGGCTATGCCGAATTGTTCAGCCAGTTGGAAAAGTGGCTGGCGGAGATTACGGGCTTTTCGGCAGTGTCATTGCAGCCCAATGCCGGGTCGCAAGGCGAATACGCCGGCTTGCTGGCGATTGGCGCATGGCATGAATCGCGTGCCCAGGCCAACCGCAATATCTGCCTGATTCCGACCAGCGCACACGGCACCAACCCCGCCAGTGCGGTCATCGCTGGATTTGAAGTCGTCGCCGTGGCCTGTGACGAGAAGGGGAATGTCGATCTGGCCGACCTGCACGCCAAGGCGCAGCAGCACGCGGCCAATCTTGGCGCGCTGATGGTGACGTATCCCAGCACGCACGGCGTGTTCGAATCGAGCATCAAGGACATCTGCCGCATCGTCCATGAAGCCGGCGGGCAGGTGTATATGGACGGAGCCAACATGAACGCGCAGGTCGGCCTGTGTCGCCCCGGCGACATCGGGGCCGACGTCTGCCACCTCAACCTGCATAAAACCTTCTGCATTCCTCACGGCGGAGGTGGCCCGGGCGTTGGTCCGATCGGCGTAGCCGCTCATCTGGCACCGTTTCTTCCCAGCCGCACCGGCGGACAGCGAGCCAGGGGATTAACCGGCGCGCAGGTCGGTCCGGTGTCGGCAGCACCGGATGGATCGGCAGCGATTCTGCCGATCAGTTGGGTCTATATTGCGCTCATGGGCGCTTCAGGCCTTCGGCGGGCCACACAGGTGGCGATTCTCAACGCCAACTACATGGCCAAGCGGCTGGAGAGTCATTACCCCGTTCTTTTCCGCGGGGAAAACGGCCGCTGCGCTCACGAATTTATTGTCGATTGCCGGTCGTTCGAAACTTCCGCGGACGTGAAGGTTGAAGACATCGCCAAGCGCCTGATGGACTACGGATTTCACGCCCCGACGATGAGTTGGCCCGTGCCGGGCACGCTGATGATCGAGCCGACCGAGAGCGAATCCCGCGTGGAACTCGATCGTCTTTGCGACGCGCTGATTTCCATCCGCAACGAGATCGCCCAGATCGAACAGGGAAAACTGGATCGGCAGGACAATCCTCTGAAGCACGCGCCGCACACCGCGGCGGCCGTCACGTCCGACCGGTGGCCCCACGCGTATTCGCGCGAGCTTGCCGCTTATCCCGCTGCGCACCTGCGCGATTATAAGTTCTGGCCAAGCGTAGGCAGGATCGACAACCCCTTCGGCGACAGAAATCTCGTCTGCACGTGCCCGCCCATGACGGCGTGACGACCGCCCTAGGCCCATGCCGCGCATTGGCTTATGCCGCGCCTTAGCTCAAGCCCCTTGTGGATTCATCCAAAGATCACGCCCAGCAGCGCCCCGCAGGCGATCCAGACGAACACATAGACGATTGTCGAAAGGTTTATCAGTCGGTTCATGGTCAGGCTCCAGCGATGCACGGCCGGTGGGCGGGTGATCGCGTTCAAGGAGCTTATCGGCCAAGGCGGCGGCGCAGCGTTTGCCGATGTTAAGCGAGCCAGTTATCGGAAGTGAAAATCAACCTGCGGTGGGGAAAAGCGTAGATAAAAAAAGAGAGCGGAAGGTGTCGTAGAGGGGGGGGACTACGACGGGGGAGACTTCCGCTCTCAGGATCGTGATTATTTGCTGACTTCAATAAAAAACTATACGCAGGGCCAAACCGTAACTTCAACTTTTGAGTACCCAACTCTATCCATCTGCCGTAACGCCCGCCAATGGCGACTGCTGCGATGCATTATTTATATGCACAATGTTAAAAAAAGCAAGTCCCGTAGAATAAAAAAATACGCTTAAAGCGACTTTTTTTCTCTTCCGTTCGGCGGACTATTCGACCATCAACGCCCGGCCTTCGGCACTGGACCGCCAAGCCAACTCCAGCAACTGCATCGTCGGCAGAACAGATTCAATCGGCACCGCAGGGAGCATTGCCCCGCCTAATGATCGCGCAAATTGTTGCCAAATCTCTACTTCCGACAACCCCATGTTAGCAATATCCAACCGCTGCTTGGGCGATCCATCACCCGGATGGAAATCCAGCTGCGCCCACTCCTGCGTATCAAATGTCGGGCTATAGGGGCTTTGCACGCTCCCGTTGGATCCATCAATATGCCATCGCGGCAAGGGCAGGCGCGTGGTCGTGTTGATCTCCACCAGCCCCGTCGCCCCGTTATCAAAATCGACGATCACCCTGGCAAAATCGTCGCAATCATTCGTCCACAGATTCCCCCGCAACTGGGCAAACACGCGCACCGGTCGGGCCGGCACCATCAGCCGCCAAAGCTGGTCGACGAAATGCGTGCCCCAGTCAAGCCATCCCCCGCCGCCAAAGGCCCGCTCGTTTCGCCAGTTCGGCCGATATTCCCGCGCCGCCGGGCCGACACAACTGCCCCACTGCCCCAGGCGCGATTCGACATTGAAAATTCGCCCGAATACCCCGCCGCGCACCGCCGATTCCACCGTCAGATAATCAATATCCCACCTGCGATTGTGAAACACACTCACCACCAGCCCGCGAGCCTTGGCGGTCTCGGCAATCTTCTTCGCCTGGGCCAGGTCGAGCGCCATCGGCTTTTCGATCATTACATGCTTCCCCGCAGCCAGTGCCGCCATCGCCTGCTCAAAGTGAAACGATGTCGGCGTAGCGATCAGCACGGCATCAATCGCAGGATCGTCAAGCAGAATCTGCCCCGAATCCACCGTGCGATATCCGCGCGCGTCCGCAATCTCTCGTCGCGCCGGCGTCGGATCGAATATCCCGGCAATGCTCACCCCGTCGCACCGCGACAACCAGCCCGCGTGCTCGACCCCGATCCGCCCGAAACCAAAAATCCCAATGTTCATATCAACCCATTTAACAATAGCCCATTCCACACTCGCAAAACTCTTGGCGTCAAGGCTTGCCCCCACCGCTTTTCAGTGTATCTACAACCTGTTGCAATAATCGCCCCTCATCCCCATTCCGAAATTTCAGTCCGAGCTGCAATCGCATAATCGGCAGCCCACCCGTACGCGTTTCGTGCAAATCCTCCAGCTTCACCCAGTCCTTTTCCGTCGTCACCAGTGCTACGGCCTGATGCTTCTTCGCCTCCTCCATCACCGCGTTCAAATCCGTCGACGTAAAGTCGTGGTGATCGGCAAACCACCGCTCCCCCACCCGTGCGGCGTCCGGCAAGGAATATGCCAACGATTCAGGATGTCCAATCCCCGCAAATGCAAAATACCGGTGATTGTTCAGGTAATCCAAGGCAACAGGTCCATCGGGACCAATCAAACCAACATGAACATGATCGCAATGATAAATCGGTGCCGGGCTATACCGCCGCAGAGTTGATTCGATTTCCACCAGCGCTTCGGGCGTGGCTTGCGAAACATGCGTAAGCAAAAACGCACTGGCGCGCGACAGCCCCGATAGCGGTTCACGCAGCAACCCGCGCGGCAGCACATGTCCATACCCGAAAGGCTCTGCGGCATGGATGAGCACCAGATCGAAATTTCTCCTTAATTGCCGGTGCTGAAAGCCATCATCGAGCAAAAAAGTATCCGTTTCGGGAAACTCTCGCAGCACCCGTCGTCCTGCGACGAGGCGGCTCGGATTCGGCTCGACAATCACCTTCGTCAGGCCGTCAGATCGATTCAGCAGGCCGTCGAGCATCGCCGCTTCATCGCTCCGCCCGTTGGCTGACTTATACCCACGAAGCAGCACCGCAGGGCGATGCCCCATGGATCTAAGGGCGGTGGCCAGCCAGCAGACCACCGGCGTTTTCCCCGTCCCGCCGGTGGTGATATTGCCCACGCTGATGACCGGCCGATCCAGGTGCGCAACGGCTTTAAGCCCGCGATCAAACAACCGATTCCGCGTGGCCACGATGCCCGTATAAACCGGCTCGATCAGCCCCAGCACCCCGCGAAGGGCCCCCGCTCCGGCACCGGCGCGCCGGCGGCTCATCACTCCTTTTGCGAATTGGTCGATTGAACAAGCCATGCGTCAGTTGATCCGTCAAAAAGCACCTGCGACCGCGAAACTCTCGTCAATTTAAACCGATCGATCCACCGGCTGATCTCCGTGTCACCCTCGCTCCCTCGCGGATCGGCGACAATCGCATCGGTGATCCCACACCAGCACCCCAGCAGTTCAAGCACCCGCGACGCCGAAACTCCGTGACGCCGATAATATGACAGACGCGTATCGCCATGTCGCTTGGCCAGTCGCCGGCCGTCTTCGCCCACCACCAGAGGAAGGTGATGATACGCCGGGATTTTCATCGCAAGCCCCAGCGTCCGATACAGTAGAATCTGCCGGGGGGTGGAATCCAGCAGGTCGTCCCCGCGAACCACCTGCGTCACGCCCGCTTCGGCATCGTCCACCACCACCGCCAGTTGATACGCCGGCGTGCCGTCGCCTTTGGCGATGACAAAATCGCCCAGCGAACGCTCCACATCCATCGCCACGGCGCCGGCAAACCCATCGACAAACGACACCCGCTGACCGGCGGTGTTGAAACGAATCACGGGTGATCGGCCCGATAAAGCTTGCGCCGCTTCAACCGACGCAAAACGCCCGCGACAGGTTCCCGGATAAACCGCAGCGCCGTCTTCGGCGTGTGGGGCGCTGGCGATGCGCTCAACCTCGCCTCTTGTGCAAACGCACGGATACGCCGCTCCGCTGGCCAGCAACTGCTCGATCGCCTTCCTATAGGCCGCTCGCCGCCCCGACTGATAGATCGGCCCCTCATCCCAGTCCATCCCCAGCCACCGCAGGTCGTCAATTAACTCTGCGGCCGCGCCCTTTTTCACCCGCGGGCCATCGAGGTCTTCAATCCGTAACAAAATCCGCCAACCGCTGCGCCTTGCCAAAAGCCAGTTGATGAGAAACGTCCGGGCATTGCCAAGATGCAGCGCGCCCGTGGGCGAGGGGGCCAGGCGCGTCACCTCAGGCGGGGCCGGGTTAAACACTGAATTGCCCACGCCATTACCCATTAAGGCGCGCCATTGGCCGGCTCGCCGGACGTCTCCGGCGTTACCGTCCGCAGGATCGATTCCAGAAACGTCTGATCCGCTTTGAACTGCTTCACCGTCAAGCCCAGAAAATTCATCTCGTATTGCAGCAGTTCACGATTTCGGGGAACGAAAAAGTTGATCGTCCAGCGATATTCCGGCGAAGTATCGGCCACTGATTTTTCGTCCGTGCCCGACGGCGCGGCAAACGGCTCACCCACGCTCTGCCGCTCCAGGATCGCCACGCTGCCGTCGTGACGCAAATCGACTTTGCTTGATCCCGAAGTGTCTTTACGCGCCTTTTCCTTCGCCCCGGCGATGAGAAATTCAAGCCCGTCGTTCTTCATAGTCGGCCGCTGGGAAAGCTGAATCTGCACCTCGTTGCCCGCCGGCGTGGGGCCTTTCAAAAAGGCCATAGCCCCGGCGCTGTCCGCCTCCACCTGCCACCCTACTGGCGCCGTCACCTTCATGGGGATATAGCTCAGCGGGATCGTCTTGCGCGGTCCGGTCAGCAGGTCGCGCGTCGTCGGCCCGGCCATTGTTTCCACCGGCTTGGCCTCGTCCAGCTTGGGCGGCGCCGGCTTGTCATCACAGCCGAGGACGAAGAGACAAATTCCAAATACAAAGGCCAGACGTTTCATGCGCACCTCGAACGAAGGGTGAGATTTATTTTCAATGGACACCGGCAATTTGCAAGACATACCCCAACGCCCCGCCAACAAGTCCTGGCGATAAATCTTCGACCAACCCCTGCGACGTCATAGCCTACCGCTGTCAGAGCGCCGGCTGCAACAATTGCGTCGACTGGAGAAGGCCCAATTTGGCCGGCATTGAGAGTAAGACGCTTGTGACCACGATCGGGCGCGACAGGTTTGCAGGAAAGCGATGAGGATGATTCTCGAACTCGGGGGAGAAGCGACGCCATTGGATTACGTCGTAGAAGATGACGCTTTGTTTATGGCAACCAAGGCGGACGTAGATGCTTCCCGTCTCGCGGTAATGTTCAATCGTCGTTGACTCAACCCGGAATCAAAAACGCGAAGCCCCTTGGTGCCATCAAGTTGAGTCGCGGTCGCGCGCAAGTCAGGAACTGCTAAGGGGAGATCACCCCGAAGCTCCGCAATGCGGCGCATGATGCGTGGCAAAATCCTTAGAACGTGATGCCCCTTCAGGCCGCAAGCAACATGATTGGTTAATTATTTTCTGGTCTCTTTTTCCATCGGCGGGACTTCCCATCCTCCACCCAGGGCCTTGTAAAGCGAGACGAGATTGGTCGAGACCAGCGCTTCGCTGCGGGCTAGTTGGTCCTGGGCCTGGAAGAGCAACTGCTCGGCGGTGATGACACTGAGGAAATCCCCCAGCCCACGCTGGTAAAGCTGGTTGGCCAGCTCCACCGACCGCTTGTTGGCATCGACCGCCTGCGCCAAAGACGCCCGGCGGGTTTGTTCCTTGGCCAAACCCACCAGCGAATTCTCTACATCTCGCAAGGCCACCAGCACCACCTGCTCGTATTGCAGAAGGGCTTGTTCGGTTTGGGCGTTACGCACTTTTAGATTGTTGTGAAGACGCCAGGCGTCGAAGATGGGCCAGCTAATCGCAGGGCCGATCGACCAGGCATTGCTGCGCTTGGTGAACAGATTGCCCGTGCCATAACTTTCCCAGCCGAAAGAGCCGGTGAGGGAGAAGCGGGGATAAAGATTGGCCTCGGCCTCTCCGCTGCGGGCGTTGGCGGCATGAAGGGCTTGCTCGGCCTTGCGGACGTCAGGCCGACGACGAAGCAAATCCGACGGCAGGCCCGCGGGCACGACCATCGGCGCGTTGGGGATAGGCTGCGGCTCAGCCAGTTCGATCACCAACGCATTCGGCTCTTTGCCCAGGAGCACCGCCAGACCGTGCAATGTCTGGCGCAGGGCCTGCTCAATTGAAGGGATGGTGCTGGCGGTGGTGGCCACCTGCGCGCGAGCGCGGGCCACGTCCAGTTCGCTGGTGAGTCCGGCGTTGAACTTCCGGCCCGTCAGATCGACCGACTCGTTCTGTGACCGCAGGTTGTCATACGCCACAACCAACTGCCTTTGCAGTCCGCGATAGTTGATGTAATTGGTGGCGATGTCCCCGGCGAGCGTAATCATCACCGAGCGCTTTTGTTCGACGATCGACGCCAGATCGGCGGTGGCCGCCTCGATCGCGCGGCGATTGGAGCCGAAGACGTCGATCTCCCAAGAAGCATCAAAGCCGGCACGATAAAGATTGCGCGTGCTGGCGCTGCTGGCGGTGCTGCCGGCGGCGGGCGAGCGCACCATGTTGCCACTGGAGCGATTGCGCGAGAAGGAGCCGTCCACGCTGACGGTGGGATAGAGATCAGCCTCGAAAATGCCAAGCACGGCGCGGGCTTCACGCACGCGCGCCTCGGCGGTTTTTAGATCGAGATTACCGGCCAGACCGCGCATGATGAGCGATTCGAGCTTGGGATCATCGAACTGCGTCCACCACTGATCGAGCACGCCCTGCGAATCGGCCGACGGGCCGGTCGTGGGCACGGTCGCCGGCTGATTCGTCACGTTCGCGTATTCCTTCGGCATTTTCAGTTGTTCGGGTGTCAGCTTCTTGTAATCAGGGCCGACCGCGCACCCGGCCAGCGCCAAAGCCCCCCAGCCAACGACCATCATCTTGCCTATACCACTCATATTGAAGTTCGATCGCATAAATGACTTTCTCTCATTGGCCGCACCCGTCGGGCCGCGAGCCTGGGACAGTGTCGCTGTTCCTGTCGAACTGTAAAGCCCTGCCGGGATGGTCAGATTATATTTGAAAGACATCGAAGCACTGCCCGGCGATTCGGTCCATAAATGCACAAGACCGACCCGGACGAGCCGGATCGGTCTTGCAAATAAGATTAAGCCAGAAAATCGACATCGGCGCTATTGCGCCGCAGGGGCCGACGATTCGACCGGAGCGGCGGGCTGGGCTTCGGCCTTGCTGCTACCCTTTTTTTCCTTGAGGATGCGGCCGGCGAAGGCGTGCTTGCGCTCGTTACGCTTGCGACGCAATCCGAGCGATTTCTTTGCCGTACCGGTCGGCTTGGATTCGACAGTGAGAAGCTGGAGCTGCACGATGTCCCCGCCATCGCCAATCCGCCATTTGGCAGTCTTGATGATCCGGGTGTATCCGCCATCTCGGCCTTTGAAATTCGGCGCGATCTCATTGAAGAGCTTCTGCACGACCGTCTCGCCGGTGAAATCCTGCTTCTCGTCAACCAATCGACGATCTCGAAGCGTGGCAATGACGCGCCGGCGGGCCGTGAGCGTTCCCAAACGGGCGAGCGTAATCAGCTTCTCGGCCAATGCCTTCACTTCCTTGGCCTTGGGATAGGTCGTCTTGACCATGCCGTGTTCAAAGAGGCTCTGGATGAGATTCCTGCGGAGAGCCTTGCGATGCTCCGTATCTCTACTGAGCTGCCGGCCTTTCATCATATGACGCATGACACACCTTCTTAGTCAAAATTCAGCAAACCGGCAAACCCCTAACGGGGGCTGACCGCTAATTTCGTAGGCTACTCTTCGACAGACGCCTGGCCGGCTTCTCCGGACTTGGCCTGATCGCTTTCAGCATCTTCTAATTCGTCCGATTCGTCGCCGTCATCGGGCATCGTGGCCGCCTGGGCCATTGGCGAATCCAGATCCATGCCGAGGCTCAAGCCCATGTCCGCCAGCTTCCGCTTCACTTCGCGCAGGCTGGTCTTGCCGAAGCTGCGAACCTTGAGCAGGTCGGCATCGGCCTTGCGAACCAGGTCGCGGACGTTGCCGATCTTGGCCGACTCCAGGCAGTTATTGGCCCGCACTGACAGGTCCAGTTCCTGCACGGTCATGCCCAGTTTCTGCTGAAGCTCGGGGTCCATCTGGGCCTTGTTGGCGTCGCGGAGTGCGATGATCGCGTCATCGTTGGCCACTTCCGTGCCCAGTTCAAAATACTGCACGAACGGGCTGAGATGCTTGCGGAGAATTTTACTGGCCTCGACCAGCGCCATTTCCGGCGAGATTGTGCCGTTGGTCCAGATTTCCAGGAGCAAACGATCGTAATCGGTCTTCTGTCCCACGCGGGCATCTTCGGTGCTGTAGCGCACTCGGGTGACCGGAGAATAAAGGCTGTCCACCGAGATCGTGCCCACCTGATGCTCTTCCTCTTCCTCGCGGCCATGCTCGGCGGCCGTGACATATCCCCGGCCCTTCTGCACGGTGAGCGTCATATCGAAGCTCACGTCTTCGGTGAGGGTGGCGATGACCAGATCGGTGTTCACGACGGTGATGGCCGGATCGGCCTGGATCATCCCAGCCGTGACCGCGCCGGCCTTGTTGGCCCGGAGGGTCATCGTTTTAGGCTCATCGGCATCGAGCTTCACGATCAGGCTCTTGATATTCAGGATGATGTCGGTGACATCCTCCAATACGCCGGTGAGGCTGGAAAATTCGTGTTCTGCGCCCACCAGCTTGATAGTGGTGACGGCGGCGCCTTCCAGCGAGCTGAGCAGAATCCGCCGCAGGCTGTTGCCGACGGTGGTGCCGAACCCGCGTTCAAACGGCTCTGCGGTAAACTTGCCATAGGTGTCGGTCGACGCCTGCATGTCCCGAACAACCCGCGACGGTAATTCCAATCCACGCCAACGAATTCTCATAGCGATCTCCTTTGGCCCGTTCTCGAATCGCGGAAGGTTGCCGCCCCGACCGTTCGGGGCCATCTGTCTTCCGCCTCGTCGAGCGAGGGCTGATTAGTTCTTTGTACTTCTTTTACCAATGACGACGGGCCGGAAGCTTTAAACCTGCGCCAGCCGTCTTGGGCGAAACAAGCTCGCTTACACGCGACGCTTTTTGGGCGGACGGCATCCGTTGTGCGGAAGCGGGGTCACGTCCTCAATGCTGCTGATCTTCAGTCCGGCATTCTGCAATTGGAGGATGGCCTGCTCACGGCCCGCACCGGGGCCTTTTACCTTCACTTCAACCTCGACCATCCCACTCTTGCGCGCGGTCTGGGCGGCGCTTTCGGCGGCCCGGCCTGCGGCAAAGGGAGTGCTCTTGCGCGCCCCCTTAAAGCCCACCGTCCCCGCCGACGCCCACGAGATCGTCTCACCGTTCATGTCGGTGATCGTGACCATCGTGTTATTAAAAGTGCTTTTCACATGCGCCACGCCTCGCGTTACGCCCTTGCGAATTTTCTTCTTGGTTGCCGACTTTGCGCCGGCGGCCGATTTGCCTGTTGCTTCTGCCATCTTTACTCCTGCGGATCGTCCGGCCCTGAAGAGCCGTACCCGCAATTGGTGATTAAATCATTCTCCAGGATCGAGGGGTCGATGAAAAGACCACGCCGGTCCAATTCAATCGTCGATTCGTATCCTGCTGATCTTCAAGTGTTACTTGCCGAGTTCCTTCACGCCCTTCTTGCCGGCGACCGTCTTACGCGGACCCTTGCGCGTCCGGGCGTTGCTGCGCGTCCGCTGGCCACGCACCGGCAGGCTTCGCTTGTGGCGATAGCCCCGGTAGCTGTTGATCTCGCGGAGACGGGCAATGTTCTGCTGGATGCTGCGCCGAAGCGCTCCTTCCACCGGCACGTCTTTATCCAAAATGCCAATGATCTTGGCCAGTTCTTCTTCGGTCAGGTCTTTGGCCCGACGGTCCGGGTCAATGGCGGCCTCTTTCAGAATGGCCAGAGCATTGGCCGGGCCGACGCCGAAGATATAGCGGAGGCTGATCTTGATCTTCTTGTCGGCCGGAATGTCAACGCCTGCAATACGGGGCATGTTTCGCTCCAGTGTTTGGAGAGGTCAGGGGTTCGGCTGTACCGGAATCTGAAGTTGAATGTCAACCCTCATTCCCGCGTGCCAAACGCCCGCCGCTCATCCTTGCTTCTGCTTATGTTTGGTGTTCGAGCAAATGACGCGCACGACGCCCTTGCGCCGCACGATCTTGCAGTTCTCACAAATTCTTCGAACGCTGCTTCGCACTTTCATGATGACACCATCTAACGGTCGAGAGACACAAAAACCGGTCGAATCGACCGGTGGAATTCCTCTTTATATCCGAATCGGACCGGCAACTCAAGGCCCGCCAATTCCAGATCAGGCAAAATAATGTCAACTGCCTGTCGTTGCCAGCGCCACCGGCATGTTTCCGTCAGACAGAATGTCGATCCCGCTGGCCGTAACCGCGATCGTATGCTCAAAATGGGCCGCGGGCTGGCGGTCTTCGGTAATCACCGTCCAACCGTCGGCCAGCAAGGTCACGTCGCGCCGGCCGGCCACCACCATTGGTTCTACCGCGATGGTCATGCCGGGCCGGAGGGTGAAATCCTGCCGCGAATGCTCCGCGGTCACGAAATTCGGCACTTTCGGGTCCTCGTGCATGGTTCGACCCACGCCATGGCCAACAAATTCACGCACCACACTAAAATTCGCCTGCTCCACCTTGTGCTGCATCAACCGCGCGATTTCCATCCACTTTTTGCCCGGCTTCATGTACTCAATGGCCAGGTCGAGGGTCGCGCGGGTCACGTCCAACAGCTTCTGGTTCCGGGCAGATATCGGTCCGATCGGCACGGTAATGGCCATGTCGCAGCAATACCCCTGGTGCTGGAGGGCCAGGTCAAGAGTGACCAGATCGCCGACTTTCAGCACCCGCTTGCCCGGCACGCCATGAACCACTTCCTCGTTCACGCTAATGCAGGTGTGACCGGGGAAGCCTTCGCCAGGACGGTACGTCGGGTAATTCTTGCTCATCCCCTTGGCACCGGCTTTGGCCAGCTCGGCTGCGGCCAGATCGTCCAGCGATTGTGTCGTCACGCCGGCAACGGTGGCTTCCTTCATCTTCTGAAGGATTTCGAAGCCGATCCGACCCGTCCGCCGCATCATCTCGATTTCGTGTTTGCTTTTGAGATTGATCGGCATCGCAAATTCAAGTTCGAAGGCTGACCACCTTGCAGGTGCCGCTGTCTGGCACGGCCGGTGTCCGCCTTCAGGCTTACCTTAATACTGTCGTCCCTTGATCCGTTTACCCTTCTGGCCCGGCCCGGAAAGGAATCCGCCATAGTTACGCATAATCAAATTCGCTTCAATCCGCTGAACCATATCCAGCGCTACACTGACGACGATGAGCAGCCCGGTGCCACCCAGAAAGGCGGTAATCGTAAATGGGATGTTGAGCCATGCGTTAATCGCAGTCGGGATGACCGCGATGATGCACAGGAACGCGGCACCGACGTAAGTGATGCGCATCATCACCTTTTCAAGGTAATCGGCAGTTCGTTTGCCAGGACGCAGGCCGGGAATGAAGCTGCCATAATCCCGCAGCTGCGAGGCCATTTCCTTGGGCTGAAACTGCACAGTCGTCCAGAAATAGGCGAAGAAGTAGATCATCACCAGTTCGGTGAGGATGTAGATATAAGCGCCGCGCTCGAATTCGGAATTCAGGAAGTTAAAGACGGGACTGTCACCTTTGAAAACCGTTTTGGAAATCCAGCCAAGCAATACGCCCGGAAAGAGCATCAGCGATTGCGCGAAAATGATCGGCATGACCCCGCCGTGGTTGACCCTCAGCGGCAGATACTGCTTCGACCCGCCATACACTCTGCGCCCGCGGGTGTGTTTGGCCTGTTGAATCGGTATTCGCCGCTGGGCCTGCGTAATCAGGATCGACCCCATGACGATAAAGACGAACAACGCAGCCAGCACGGCGATCTTGCCGAGGTTGACCTGCCCGCTGGACACCTGTCCGACCAGATCAAAAATGGCCGCGGGCATTCGGGCGACGATCCCCGCGAGAATAATCAGCGACACGCCATTGCCCAGGCCGTATTCATCGATCTGCTCGCCGAGCCACATCAAAAAGACGCAGCCGGCGGTGAGAGAAATCAGCCCGATGGTCC
>JBBQSU010000042.1:0-25010 GCA_038234815.1 Tepidisphaerales bacterium
CCGGGCGATGATGCCCCGCAGCGGCGGAGATGATCCTCAGGCAGGCAAAGTCCTGATCCATTCCCGGAACGCACGCAGCATCGTATTTTCGTCCACGCCGGGGATCATGTCGATAAATCGCTTAAGCTCTCCCACCGGCAAGAATGGGAAGGACCGGCCGTGCGTGCTGAGCGCGTATCGTCCCTCGGACTGAGGCATAAGACATTCCAGTTTTTCGCCGTCGTACCGCCAGACTTCCGGGACTTTCATGGCTGCATAGATCGGCTCCCGATCAATCGCTCGATAGGAAATGTCGATCTCAATCGCCAAATCTGGCGGAGGATCGATCGAGAAATCAATCCGGTCCTTTCCACGCACTCTGGCCTCATTGGCGATGTAGTAACACTCATCGGGCTTAAGCCCGCGGTCGAGAACTTCATCGGAGTAAGTCGTTGAACCCAGAGATCCACGCGCGATGTTTCGCTCGAACGTCATAAGCTCGAGCAACTGTGCGATAAGCTTCTTATCACGTTCATGTTGGGGCGGCGGGGACCTCAGTTCCATCCTTCCCTGGCTATAAGTCACACGAACGTTGCTGTCGCCAATCTCGCGGATGAACGATTGATAGAGCCGCCAAGAGGCTTCCTGAATCAAAAAATGATTCGGCGGATGGATCGATGGTGGATCGGTACGTGTCATTTGGATTCTCTGGACCGATCATTCATAACAAACAACGGGCCAGCCGGAGTTATTCGAGAATCACCACACGACGGTTTCGAGATATCTCTGGATATCTCCGGCACTGTGAAAGCGATCGAGAATGAGGGAATCCTTCAGCCCACGGATGACGTCCTTCACCACTTTGGGCTGATCGGCGTAATGCTCGCGACCGCCCACGATCGTGTGGAACACCATGACCAGATTCAACACGTCCTTATGAATTTTGCTTTTCGTCGGCTTGCCCAGATCAAAGAAGTCCAACAGTTTCAATTCAAAGCTGATACCCGCGCGGCGGATCATGACGTTGTCGTCGTGAATGTCCCCGTGATATTCCCCGCGGGCGTGGATCGGCGCGATCCCGCGGGCCAGGGCGTACAACACATGCAATGCTTCAAAGGCGCTCAATCGCTTGCGGGGCTGACTCGCTAAAAATTGGCTGAGTTTTTCCCCTTCCACCAGTTCGCTGATGACGACAATCACCTTTCGCTTCTTCACGGTGACGATTTCCTGATGATGGTATTGCATCAGGATGGGGCAATGCCGTAGCGCATCGAGCTTCCGGGCATAGGCGATGGCGGCCTTGCCACGCGGATCGCGGTGCGGATAGTAAAATTTGGCCGCCCGATGAATGCCGGTAGTTTTTTCCACAATGGCATAAACTTCCCCTTCCCAACCGCCGCCCAGCGATGATTCGATGACGTACTTTCCCCCCACCGTTCGGCCGGGTTCAAAATCGAATCGCTTGGGTTTCTTGCTCGGCCTGTACATGCGGGAAGGAATCATTGCGCCTTAACATTGGGGCGTCAACGGCTTGCGGTGGTACAATCGACTACCATGGACCTCCTCAAGGGGATTCTGGGTAAGATTGTCACAGGAATCGTGGCTCTGGCCGTTCTGGCGGGGGCGATTTCATGGTTTGGGCTATCTCCCGAGCAGCGGAGCGATTTCCTCCAAAATGCCGGAAAAATCGCCGCCTGGGCCGGCATCGTGCTAATTTTCCCATTTGCCACGATTTTCGTCATCCGCAGGGTAGGCTGCCTTGAAAGCAACCTCGCCGGTGCGATTTTGGTTTTTACCTATTCTGCGGCGGAAATCATTGCCCTGATCGGGCTTCTCGGCGCGCCGCCTTCGGGTGGGATTTCCTGGCTTTTTCTAACGCTCGGTGCGCTGCTGACTACGGTATATAATCTGCTCATCTGCGACTGGCTCGCGGAAAGGTTTGAATAGATGCCGCACGTGGATCAGCGTATCAGCGAATATGTACTTGAATCCCCGCTTGGTCGCGGGGCATTCGGCGAGGTCTGGTGCGCGCACCACCACGTGTGGGCCGATCAGCACGTGGCGATTAAAATTCCCACCCACACGGAATACGTCCGGCAGCTTCAGCGCGAAGGCGCTTCGATCCAAGGCTTGTTGCATCCTAACATCGTCCGCGCGATGGGGTTTGATCCGTATGCCGATCCCCCCTACCTGGTGATGGAATTCGTTCCCGGGACTAACCTGCGCGTTCCGATCCAGAGCAAGTCGCTGTCGATCGATCAGGCGGTGCAGGTCCTCCGGCAGGTGCTGAGGGGGCTGGGGTATGCCCACGGGCGCAATGTGGTACACCGAGACGTTAAGCCAGAAAACATCCTGCTCCATGAGCGCACCGCTAGGGAGGGCTTCGCAACCGAGGGGCTGGTGAAATTGACGGACTTCGGACTCGGCGCCGTTTCCGTCGCTGCCGAATCGATCGTTTTATCAATGGAAGGCCCTGCGGCGAAAAATCTGGCCGGCACGCTCGAATACATGTCGCCCGAGCAACGCGCCGGCGCTTCGGTTGATGCCCGGTCCGATCTCTATGCCTGCGGGGTGGTTCTGTTTGAGATGTTGACCGGTGAGCGCCCCGCGGGAAACGAACTGCCCAGCGATCTGAACCCTGCGGTCCCGAAAAATATCGATACCGTTTTCCGTAAGGCTTACGCCCGGCTGGAGAACCGATATGAATCGGCGGAACACTTCCTGGCGGATTTGACGCAGGCCCCGGCACCGAAACAAATGTCAACCCGACGCCAGTGTCCGAGCTGCCGGGCCAGCGTGCTGGCTGGCGACCAGTTTTGCACCGATTGTGGAACGCAATTGGTGGCCAATGTTCGCCGGTGCCCGCGCTGCGGCGGATATCCCGACCCGACCGACCGGTTCTGCGTGTTTTGTGGTGAACCCGCGCCGCCGGTGCTGGTGGCGATAGCATAAGGCAACTATTTTTGGAGAATGGCAAGAAGGGAAGCGAGAATTGGAGAATCTTTTCGTCATTGGCGGCCTGTTTTTGCTGGTGATGGTCATCACCGTGGTGGCTTTCGTCGGCTGGGTCATCGTGCGCATTATTGGCCTGATTGGTGGCACGCTGTTCGGCTGGACCAAGACTGTGGCGAAACCGCCGGCGACTTTCCGTCGTTGCCCGCGTGATAAGTGCCGCGCCGATAACCCCATGGAGGCCAACTTCTGTCGTCGCTGTGGCGTGCGCCTACAAGCAGCGCCAAAAATTCTGCCCGGAAAGGCCGCGCTCTGGTGAAAGCGCGGGCGATCTCGCACAATGATTTGTTAGAGCGTTCTGGACGGAACCGATCGACCGAACGGATCGATGTATGCGGCAAATTTACATCCTTCTTTCGGTCGCGGGCTGGATATGGGCAGTAGTGCTGGCCATCGCAATCCTGCTCTCGCCGAAGCGCCCGGCCGAATCCGCACGGTCAACCCCCGACCCCACCGATGCCCACTGAAGCTCAACATCATCGGCAGACCGAAACGCAGTTCATGCAGCATGTGCGTGCCTTGCTGGATGATCCGCGCTTGCGCATCGATACCACACTGGGCAGCAGGCCGGTCGTCGGCCTGGCCCGCGAGATCAAATCCGATAATTCCGCCGTCGAACTTAAACGGGCCATGACTGAACTGAACCGCCCCGACCGCGCCTTGCAGGAGCAAATGCCCCAAGGCGAAATCCTCGACCTCTGGCTTTCCAAGGCCAGCTTTTTTGGCCTGTTCAAACGGTCTGTGGGCCGACTGAAGGTGGTCTGCGTTTCGCCGGTGCGCTCCATTCTGGCCGGTCAGCCCACAGAGACCATCAAACCCCCGGCACTGGCCAAAATCCTTTCGCAGGCCGTCCCTGAAACCAAGGTTCCGACAACGCTCGTCGTCCTCTCCACCAGCGGATTTTCCATCGAAGCCCACGAGTTGGCCGAGCGCCGCGCCGACCGAACCGTGATCCTTATCGAACCCAACGCCGCAGGCGGGTGGGACGTTTTCGGCCCGCCCGAAACCCGCGCGGTGGCCGAGCTTTTTGATCCCGAGGCCGAGGCCGAAAAACGCTCCCGCATCGTTTCGATGATTGAGGCGCAATCGCCGGATTTGAGCGGATCGGGCATCGCCAGTGACAAGCTCGCCGCCAAGGCCCAACTCCCCGTTTCCTTCGTTGAAAATCAACTGAAACAATACAGCAAGTCGCAGGCGGGCCTGACCGCCAAGCGTCTGGACGGCCGCGTGGTCTTGTTCCGTCAGGGCCAGGCTGCCAACGGAGGTTCATCCATGCCACTGATCGATCGCATGAAATCACTCTTCTCGGGCAAAGGCGACATCGAGAAAAAGATTGCGTTGCTTTCAGAGCGCCGCGCGGTGCTCAGCCAGCAACGCGACCGCGCGTATGAGGAAATGGGCAGCATCGAACACCGCGAGTCGGCGTTGAAGGCCGAATTCGCCCAAGCCTCGGCTGAAGCCGGCAAGCGACGGATCACCGGACAGATTTTGCAGCTGCGAAAGGACTTGGATCGCCGGCAGCAATTGATCGGCGTTCTAAACCAGCAGGTGGAGGTGGTCAGCACGCATCTGCACAACTTGCAGCTCTTGCAGCAAGGCCAAACCGCGAAGTTGCCCGACAATGACGAGATCGTGCAGGACGCAGCCCGTGCCGAAGAGATGCTGGCCGGATTGCAGGCCAATGTTGAAATCGCCACCGGGGCCAGCGCGTCGGCATCGACTTCGCTTTCGGCCGAAGAACAGGCTCTCTACGAGGAATTGCAAGGGACGGTGGAGAAAGCCCAGTCAGTGGGGCAGGCGACATCGGTGCCCAACCCCACCGCGCCGCAGGCGCAACACGCGGCGCAGAAGTCGCGCGAGGCGCAGGCCGAATAGGAAGGCCCCCACCCAAAGCGGCCACATCCGGTCCGACCGGAAAGTCCCCGCCGGTTGCGGGCGCAGGGGATCAACGGATACTGTAAAGCGATATGAAATTGAATCGCGCGATCATTCGACTTGGCGAAGGAAACGTCTGGACGGGACTTTCCTGGCAGGAGCGCTCGCTGATCGGCGTCGCCGTGTTTGGTTGCGCGGGCGCGACTTATCTGCTCTCGTCGTGGCTGCGTTGGCCGGTCACGCCGGGGTATCAGGTATCACTGCTGGCTGGACCGTCGGCAGTGATGGGCTTGCTGGTCGCGCTCCTGGCGATTCTCGTCTCAACCGTTCTGTCCATTGTTATCGTTCGCGAAGTAGAGTTTGAGGCCGGATTCCTCTGCGCTGCTGCGGGGCTGGGCATCCTTTCGCTCCGCGGGGGTACGGTCGGCAATCTGCTCCGATCCGGGGGCGCAGGCGTTTATGGCTGGATGATTCTGGAAACCCTCCTGCTGGCCGGCATCCTCTGGTCGGCTTGGGTGTTGCTGAACGAAGCCTTGCGACGCGGACTGCTGGCCGACGAGCTTTCGTCCGTCGCCAGCGAAAACTCCGCGCCGATCGGTCAAAAGTTCGTCGCCCTTCTTATCAGTGTTGCCGTCACAATCATCGTCGTCACCATTCTGGCTCAAACCGACGCCAAGAAGCAGGTGCTATGGGCAGTGGGTATCGGTTCGTGCGTTGGCGCATTGGTGGGCCATCAGATGACGCCCGTGCGGCCCAGCCTCTGGTTCTGGACCGCGCCGCTCGTCACCGGGTTAATCGGATACACTTGGGCGCTGGCCAGCCCGGGCAACGCGATCATCGGCGTTCCGGCCAATCCCATGGCCAGCGCCGCTCCGCTGGACTATGCCAGTGTGGGTGTAGTCGGCGCGATCCTCGGGTACTGGATCAGCCGCCGGTGGCACGCCAATAAGGGACTGGAAGAATAACCGTGTAACGGGGTTTGCGCCGACGGTGATGCGGTCGCATCCACTGGGCAGGGCAAGCATATGCGACTAAGAACGTGCCGCGACGGAGTTTGAGTAAGCGATCGATTTTCCTATAATCCCGGCTCGTTCTTAAGCTCAGACGGACTAGATATGGGTTTGATTGTTCAGAAATTCGGGGGTTCCAGCGTCGCCACGGCCGAGAAGATTCATCGCGCGGCCCGGCGGGCGGTGGCCGCCAAGCAGGCGGGGCATTTAGTGTGCATCGTCGTCAGCGCCATGGGCGACACCACCGATGACCTGATCGGCCTGGCCCGGCAGGTGTGTTCATTGGACGGCAAGGAATGTCCCCCGCCCAAGCGCGAGATGGACCAACTCCTGGCCACCGGCGAGCAGGTCACGATCGCGCTCATGGCCATGGCGCTCCATGCCCAGGGACACGAGGCCATCAGTTTCACCGGCGGGCAGATCGGCTTGGTTACGGACTCGGCGTTTTCCAAGGCGCGCATCCAGTCAATCAACAAGCAGCGGATTTTCGAGCAGCTCGAAAAGGGCAAGATCGTCATCATCGCGGGGTTTCAAGGCGTCACGCCCGAAGGCGATTACACCACGCTGGGCCGCGGGGGAAGCAATGCCACGCTGGTGGCCATCGGGGCGGTGCTCAAGGCTGACGTGTGCGAAAACTATACGGATGTCGATGGCATTTACACCGCCGACCCGCGCATCGTTAAAAATGCTCGGAAAATCGACCGAATCAGTTACGACGAAATGCTGGAACTGGCCGGGCTGGGCGCGTCGGTGCTGCAAACCCGGGCTGTCGAGTTCGCCAAGAAATACAATGTGCCAATCGAGGTTCGGAATTCTCAGAATGACCATCCCGGCACCTGGATCGTTGCGGAGACTCCCAAAATGGAACACATCGTTGTCTCGGGCGCGGCGCTCAAGAAAGACCTCACGCGCGTCACGCTAAAGTCAGTCCCGGATCGACCGGGCATCGCGGCCAAAATCTTCAGCGACATCGCCGCGGCTAACATCGTCGTTGACGACATCATTCAGAACGTGATGGACGACAACACGGCCAACATCAGTTTTACGGTTGAGAATGCGGACTTAAGCGACATCAAACCTGTCGTCGAGGCTATCTACAAGGAACTGGACGGAAAGGCCGAGCCAATCTTCCACGGCGCGCTGGCGAAGGTGAGCGTTGTCGGTGTGGGAATGCGCGTCCATACCGGCGTGGCCCATCGGATGTTCAAAGCCCTGGCCGACGCCAGAATCAATATCCAGAACATCACCACCAGCGAAATCAAAATCAGTTGCATCATTCGCGCCGAAGACGGCCCGCGTGCGTTGCAACTGGTGCATGACGCGTTTGAGCTATCAAAGGGTGGCGGATGATACTTTCCTGGCCAGCGCGTCGCCGGTTGTGGCGATTCGGCGTGGCCGGCGCGCTGGCTGCCCTCGCCGCCACGGTTGTACTGGATCACTTGGGGAATTTCGGATTCCCCGGGGACGACTGGGCGAATTTCGATCGTCACCGCTTCAGGGTTGTCCGGGCGATTCAATCGGACATTCTTGAGATACAAAGCCCAAAGGGGCCGGCGAGAGTGAAGCTAGCCGGGGTGAATGGCCCGCATATTCCCGGCGACTTTTATGCCGCACAGGCTCTGGATTACACGCGCAACCGCACCGTCGGCCGGGAAGTCACCCTGCGCCTTGAACCTCTCGAACCCCGCGACGCCTGCGGGCAACTGATCGCGCATGTTTACCTGCTCGATACGGACAATCTCAATGCCGACATGGTGAAGGACGGGATAGTGTACGTCGAGAGGCGCATGCGATCGAGCTTGCTCGGGCAATACGAGGCCTTGGAGAACGAAGCCCGCCGGCGGAAATACGGGCTTTGGAAAAGCGTCCGCAGGACCGACATGCCAGTCTGGCGACAGAAATGGCTGGAGGATCGGGCCAATCGTCAGTGACGCTTGCCAGGCGCAATTCCAGCCGGATAGGCCAGTGGCCAGCGCCTAATGCTTCTGCCCGTGGTCGTGGTCGTGCCCGTGGTTGGAGCAGACGTGCGATTTATTCAGCATCACCTTGCCATCGACCAGCATTACCTTGCCATGAGAAACAAGGAACTGCATGAGGTCAGTCAGCGCGATATTTGACGTTGAACATGTGCAGAACAGGGCGCTGGCCCCCCACCGCTGGTCCACCGCTTCAATCAAGGCCTCGACAGTCAGCGCCGGTTCGGCGGCATCAATCAGATCGAGCAAGTCATGTGCATGAACGTTGGTTTCGGTTTGCATGAAAGAAGTTGTACGCGTTTTGCGCCCTAGAGTTCAATACAAATCGCAAAATCACACGAGTAACAGGCGATTAGAAATTCGAATGGTGTAGGTTTTCGGCCAGCGAGTGTCGCCGGATTACCCCGCGATCAATAGAAATTTCCGGCCCATAGGCCCATTTGACCTTCCCCGGCCGGCTCGTATCATCGATCTTCAAATCCCATGACCCCCACTTCAACCCAGTCTTTGATTCAGCGAGCGTTCGATCCGTTGCGCAAGGCCGGGCAGATTGCCCTGATGCCCTTTGTCGCGGGGGGATTTCCTGACCTGGCTACGTCGGCCGAACTGCTGCCGGGGCTTCAGGATGCCGGGGCGACGCTGATCGAAGTGGGCGTGCCGTTTTCAGATCCGATCGCCGACGGGCCGACCATTCAGGAGGCCTTCGCGAAGGCGCTGGCAGGCGGGCTGAAGGTCAGGCAGTTGTTTGAGGCTCTAGCCGGGGTGAAGTCGCGGGTGTCGATCCCGGTGGTGTCGATGGTGAGCATTAGCGTGGTATATCGATACGGTGTGGAGCAATACTGCCGTGATGCCAAGGCCGCGGGGATCAGCGGGGTCATTCTGCCCGATCTGCCCCCACCCGAAGCGGAGAAAACCTGCGATCAAATTCGGTCGGCAGGGCTGGATACAGTGCTGCTCGTCGCCCCCACCACTTCGCCGGCCCGTCGAGAGCAGATTGCCCGCTTAAGCTCAGGCTTTATCTACTATTTGTCCGTCAGCGGCATCACCGGTGAGCGCGATCGCCTGCCCGACGACCTGGCGGGCAACGTCCGGCAGTTAAAAAACCTAACCGACCGCCCGGTTTGTGTGGGATTTGGCATTTCCAAGCCCGAGCACCTGAAGCAGCTTACCGGGATCGCTGACGGCGCGATCGTGGGCAGCGCAATCGTCAAACGCGCCGGGCAGAACGCGCATCTCGGTCCGGCCGGTTGCGCTTCTGCCGTGGGAGATTATTGCCGGGAACTCCTCGTCGGGCTGCGCGAACCACTCGAAACTCCGCCGGCGGGTGGTTAAACTAACCGCCGGTGGGCGCGGTTATCGGGCCGGTTCTGCATTTTTTTTTGCACGCAGGCTAACCTTGCCCCTCAACATGTGTCTGAACTATGGCCGACGAACCTCCCGATTTTCGGTCGCAGACTGGATCGGACGGGGTGTCCGACGGCTGGCTGGTCAGCCAGACCCTCACCGGCGATCGGCGGGCCTTTGACTGGCTGATCGGCCGCTATCAAAAGCGGGCCGTTGCAGTGTCTTATCGGCTGCTCAACAACAGCCATGATGCCTTGGAGGTGACCCAGGAGGCGTTTTTGAAGGCCTTCAGCAGCCTTGATTCGCTGCAACAACCCGAGGCTTTTGGCGGATGGTTGATGCGGATCGTTTCCAACCTTTCGCTCAACTTTCGCAGGGCCAGGAAAACCCGGGTGCAGCTCCCGCTTGACGATTTTTTGGGTTCGGGCGAGCAGGAGCCCGAAAGCAGTGGCGGAAGTGAATGGGCGGCCCGTTCCGATAACCCAGTGCGGACGCTGGAAGGCCGGGAACTCGGTGGGAAACTGCAAGCGGCGCTGGCCCAATTGTCCGAAAAACAGCGACTGGCGTTGGTTATGTTTGCGGTCGAGAAGATGCCCCAAAAGGAAGTGGCCGAAACCTTGGAATGCAGCGTTGAAGCCGTCAAATGGTATGTTTTCCAGGGCAGAAAAAAGTTAAAGGAAATCCTGAAGGATTTCCTGGTCGATTAAAGGATTGAGCCGCCAGGCCTAAGATGATTGCGTGATGCGATGACAAGCGAAGAAGTGGGATTTTCGATCAGCCAATACGCGGACGGCTCGCTGCCGGCCGAGCAGGTGCATGCGCTGGAGCAGCTATTGGCCACTGATGAAAACGCGCAAAAGCTGCTGGCCGAGTATCGTCAGTTGGACAGGGCGCTCGCCGCGCATTTGCCACCCTTGCCGGAAGTTAACTGGTCACAGTTTCAGCAGTCGATCTCGCAGGCCGTTGCCGATGCGGCGGCTAGCTTGGCGAGTGGGCAATCAGTCCTGCGATTGCGCTGGCAGGCCCGATTGGCCGTCGCCGCTGCGGCGCTGCTGGCCATCGGGCTGATCTCCATCATTGTCACGCAGAGTGTCGAATTGGCACCGATCAGCCAGATTACGGGGCCGAAAGCCGAGGCACCAAGCGGGCAGGTGATCGCGGAGGTGGAAATCGGCCCGTCACCGCGACTGGCAGAGAGTGGGCAGTCGTGGGAATATGCCGAAAGCGCCATCACGCGCCCCACGCGAGTTGCCATCGCCGCCGGCGTCGCACCGGTGGATCGAAACCCGTATTGATCGAGCGTTCATCGACGGCTCAAATCAGGAGCATTATGCGTTGGCTTATAGGCGTGCTGGGCATTCTTGCTATTTCGGCCGGCGCGCTGGCGCAGGATACTTCGGCCCTGATCGGCCAAGCGATGGATCGGCAGATTAAGCTGCAAGTGAACGCCATTTTGCCCGAAGCCATGCGCCTGATCGGCCAACAGACGGGCGTGCGGATCGAGGCCGAGTCGATCGTGTGGGACCTGCTTCCCTGGGGCGATCAAACCAACCTCAGCGCCAAAATCGAAAACCAAACCCTCCGCGAAGCGCTCAATGGCATGACCCGCAAGCTCGGCCTGACTTATGTCTTGAAAGACGAAGCTATTGAACTGCATCCCATGCCCGCGCTACGTCGGCTGGGCCGCAGGTCTACCCTTCAGGAGTTGCAGGCGCTGGACTATCTGGCCGCGACGCCTTTTCACCCCGAAAAACTCGAAGCCGACGTTCCCAGCCTCATCGCCGCCATCGACGCCGTCCTGCTGGAAACAAAGTCCGCCTATGCCGTCGAAAACCGTGCGCAGCTCAGTGTGCCCAATCAACTGATTGAAATCCCCCGCAACGCCACGCTGATCGACGCGCTGGAACTCATCGACGGCCAAACCCCCGCGACTTGGTTTCCGTGGGGCAAGAGCATTGTCCTGATGAACAAGGAAACGCTCGTGCGCACCCAGCTCAACAAGAAAATCTCCGCCCGGTACGCGGGGGTTGATCTGGCCCAAGTGCTGCTGGAACTGTCGCAACGGGCCGGGCTAACCTTCACCATTGACCCCGGCGCCCTGCAACAGGTGCCCGCCGAGTTCCGCACGATCAAACTCAGTTTGGACAACGCCACCATCCAGCAGGCGTTAGAAAGCATATCCGGCTTCACTGGCCTGACCTTTACAACCAATGACAAAGGGGTCTATTGCTCCCGCCAGCCAGCCGCTGGCACCAGCGCCGACCCAATCATCGCCATCATTCCGCTCGATAACGGCGTTCAAGGGGTCATCACCCAATCCCAGCTTTCCCCCGCCCAGCGGACCGAAATCCAATCCAAGTTGCGTCAAGCGATCGAGGGCATGAAGAAGTAGACCGATAAGGTCGCCGGCTTCCCCCTTGAAAGATAATGTTGCAACAAAATCACACTTGCCTGATGCTATTTCGTATAATTCCCCGTCAGTGATTTAAATTGAGGAGACGATCATGGGCAAGCGCGCCAAGCCGGTTCGGGGGAAGGATTATGAAATCATCAACGGGCGGCTGGAGTTTTTCCGAAATTATCTGCTCACCTTGGGTGGGTGTTGCCAGCAGCAATGCCTTAACTGTCCCTACCAGGATGGCGCATCTCGCGCCGTCTCCGCCCACACTCCGTCGGCTGAAAAATCCCCGCCGGCGATGCGCTATCACTAAACCAGCCCGTCGGCGGGCACGATGTTGCACGTTTCCAGCTCGTCATCGTAAACAAGCACCACCCGACCAGCCCGTAGCTCGACCATGACTTCTTCAATTTGCCGCTCCAAGGACTGGTCCTGATGCCCCTGCACCGAGCCATCGCGGCAAACAAAATCCCCCACCAGCCGGTGCAGGGTTTCGGGCGAAAGCTGCTGATAAGGAACGATCATCTCCAGCGAGTTTACCCCGCGAAAGAAAATACCCAAGCCATCTGTCGGAATGGACCGATGGCTTGCCGATTACAAGACTGTTTGCAGGGCGGCGCAATCGCTGATGCGTCCAACATTTGCGATTTTGACCCCAAATCCTTCGCGCATTTTTGGGCGCGATGACTCGATCGGGCGGGCAATGGTGAAAGCATCCTCTGAGTTCCTCGCGGGCGTGCGCAAGATGATGTTGGAGGTGGCGGCGTTCGCGCCGAAACAAGCGAGCAATCAGAAGGGATAGTCGGGAAGTCCGGTCGACCCGTCGCCTGTTGGGGAACCTGGTGCGAAATATTGTTTGATTGACGCTCAGCTCATTGATCGGTTATGATCCTTCTTGTCGGCTCGGGGTCGTCGAACCGCGGGCAACACTGCTTCAACAGACATCCGGGGGCCATTCAGAAAACGAGGGCAGCACCGATGCGTCTTCTATCGCGCGTAATGATTCTTGCGGCGGCAGCGGTGTTCCCGGCAATCTCCTGGGCACAGAGCGCGAACTATGTGGTTTCCATCAGCATAGACGGACTCGGTTCGTCCTATCTACAGGCACTGATGGCCGGTGGACAAGTGCCCAATTTCTCTCGCTTGCAGAATGAAGGCGCATGGACGCTCAATGCCCGCAACGATTACGACTTTACAGAAACGCTGCAAAACCACACGACGATGGTGACATCGCGCGGGGTTTACAACGGCAGTGGGCCAAGCGTCACCGGTCCCGGGCATGACTGGTGGACCAACCCCAGCACCATTCCGACCGGCGTGACGATCCACAGCAACAAGGGCGCGTACGTCAGCAGCGTATTCGATGTCAGCCACGACGCTGGACTAAGCACGGGAATCTTCGCCACCAAGCCGAAATTCTCCCTGTTCGTCGACTCATATTCGACAAAGCTCAACACCAGTACCATCACAAACTATAAAAGCCCGGCTGCCACCAGCGCGTTCGTTTCGGCCATGAGCGGGCCGACGCCGTTGAAGTACAGTTTTGTTCACATTGCCGACCCCGATGAGATCGGGCACGCAAAAGGGTGGGGAAGCACCGAGTATAACAACGCCGTCAAAGCGGCCGATGGCTACCTCGGAACTATTCTGAACACTATCGCAACCAACCCAGCCCTGAAGGGGCACACGGCCATCATCCTGACGGCGGACCACGGCGGCGAGGGCAGCGCCCATTCGACCAACGACAAGCGTCTGGACTACACAATTCCGTTCATGGTGTGGGGGCCTGGCGTGCAGGCCAACACCGATCTCTACGCGCTAAATACTGCCGTTCGACAAGAGCCGGGGATCGGCCGTCCAACCTACACGGCCATCGGCCAACCGATTCGCAACGGGGATTTGGGAAATTTATCGTTGGATATTCTGGGTTTGGGTGCCATTCCGGGATCATCCATCAACAAGTTACAAGACCTGACCGCCGCCGGCTCAACGGTCGCCCCGCCGGTCACCATTGCCTACAACGCGTTCAATGAAGCGCCGATCGGTGACACTTCCTGGACACCGGGCGTCGGCGCCACGGAACTGGGCTTCACAACGCAGACGCTCTCCGGTTCGGTCGGCTCCACCACCTCCCTTGGCACATATGACAGCAGTACCTCGCCCCGCAGACTGCGGATGCGCGGGTACCAGGCCGTCACCACTTTCGCCGCAGTGGACCTAAAGGCCTACAAAGGCGTGATGCTGTCGATCGACGTTTTGACGGCCAATACAACCTACGAAGGGACCGATTACTTCCGAGTCGTGCTGACCAACGGCGTGGACACGATCACAGTGGCCGATTACGTCGGGACTGGGCTGAACGCCCTAACGAAGGACCGCTTCAACAATTTCTCCGCGGCAATCCCCGATAGCTGGACCACGGCGACACTGAAATTGTCAAGCCTGACCGATGACGGCGCCGGCGCGGAGATCATCAACTTCGACCACATCTTCTTCACCGGCAGTGTCGTGCCGGAACCGGCATCAGTGGCGTCGGGTCTGGGCATTCTGGCGCTGCTTGCCGTGCGGCGCCGACGACGGGCATGATTGGGTCGCACACCTGGCGCGGAAACCGACTGGCGTCGCGCGATATGTGCATGTTTTGCATCTTCGTTGACGTATGCGTTTTTGAGGGGGGAGAAGTTTTTCTGCTTCGTCGCTGGGGAGCCTATTTTCAAAGCAGAAAACGGCAGATTTCCTCAAAGCCACCTGTCGGACTCGGACCGACGACCTGCGGTTTACAAAACCGCTGCTCTACCAACTGAGCTAAGGTGGCGAGTGAACGCTCGGTATTTCAACGTATGCGCGCCTGCATTTCAACCTGCGCACGCGGCGCTATAATCCCAGCGTACCGCAGCCGGGTTGTCTGACGAATGATTGCGTCGGCCCGCTTAGCGCATTTTGACCGAAGGACTTGATGAGCAACTATACACAGAGCATTCAAACCCTGATGAACGAACTGGCCCGCTTGCCGGGCATCGGCATGCGCTCGGCCGAGCGGATCGCCTTTCATCTGCTCAAGCAAACGCCGGAAGAGGCGATGAAGTTGGCTGCGGCCATCAGCGAGGTGAAAACCCGGATTCGCCATTGCAGCATTTGCTACAATCTCACCGAACAAGACCCCTGCGCCGTCTGCACAGATACCTCGCGCGATCAGGGACTGGTGTGCATCGTCGAACAACCCAAGGACCTGCTGGCCCTGGAAGCCACCGGACTCTATCGCGGGGCGTATCACGTTCTGCTGGGCCGGATCAGCCCACTCGAAGGCGTCGGGCCTGATGATCTAACGATCGAGCCGCTCATGGAGCGACTGGCCGCTGGTGCCGTCCGCGAACTCATCATGGGCACCAACCCTACCCTTGAAGGCGACGGAACCGCGCTGTTCATCCAGAACCTGGTTAGCACAAGATTTCCAACAGTGCAGGTAACGCGCCTGGCGCGAGGCCTGCCCGCCGGCAGCAATATCGAATACGCCAACCGAAACATCCTGGCCGACGCGATCGCGGGTCGGCAAAAAATGTGATCCATCCCCAAACCAATCAGAATTCCACGATCGCGGGCCTGCCCAAGCGCGTTATTTTTTTGGGCTATCCACCGGCGCACCGTGATTGGATTCCTTACCCAGCAGCGACATCATCTTCGCCTGCACGCGTGTCATGGCTTCGTCCACGCTCTTGATTTTGCCCTGCTCGATTTCGTCTGCGGTACTTGTCAGCGCGGACGCGCGGGCGGCCAGTTCGTCAGCCTTGGATGCCATCATCGTCTCCTCCACCGGCTGGCCCTTATCTTCCATCACGATCTGCCAGCTATCACCCACCTTCTTCAAGCGCACGGTCGCCGGCGCCGGCTGATTGGGATCGACAAGGTTCACAACAACGTTTTCGCCATCGGATTTTTCCGTCGCAGCGTCGATCCTGCGTGTGTTCTCCTCAAGCACGCCCCGCAGATCCCCCGTCAGCCGCGTGGCTTCGGCCTTGCCAAAGTGCTGTTCAAGTTGAGCGCGTAGCTTGGCGATCCCGGCCGAAAAGTCCGCCATCGCATCGCGCATGCGCCGCTCGACCAGCGAGGCTGCGTACAGACACGATCGGATCGTCTCGGCATCGCCGCCAGCGATGGCCCGCGCCATCACCTTCAGCGTTCCCCGCGGCGTATGCGTATCCATCGCAGGGGAAGTGGTGGGAGCGATGCCGGGCACCGCCAGGGGCGCAGTCGTCGGCTCATCGGCGCGAACAAGATTCGCCCCGACGGCCAAGCCCACTGCAATGAACACACACCACCCAATGATCAGAATTTGTTTCATAATTATCGTTTCTCGTGAAAGCCCGCATCGCCCCGGCGCCCGCAAATAATCGCGCGACACTATAACCCCCGGCCGGGCATCTTCCATCTGCCGGGCATGCAGGAAATTTGCGCTTGCCCGGCGGTCCGCGACGGACAGGATATCGGACCGTGGCTCGAAAAAGGGCATTTACTCGATCATGGGGCCACAAAGATAAGACCGCCTTGGGACCGTAGCGGACCTTTTCCGGACACCCATCGGGACACTTGGGACCGTATCCGGGGGCACGCATTATTGCCGCGCCTGTTCGCCGGTGCCGGGTGGGTTTTGCGTGCTGTCGGCCAATCCCTATAATCCGCGACTCGTTTGTTACGAAAGGATTTTACGTGTCTATCGCTATTGCTCCTCATGATTCACGCTCGATGTCGCTGGGAAAGGTGCACTTTTTTCTCCGCCGGCTTCACTCCCTGACCGGGATTCTCTTTGGTGGCTACCTGGTGGTTCACCTGCTGGTGAATGCCACGATCGCGCAAGGGGGAAACGTCTATCAGGCGCAGGTGGATAAAATCCATGACCTGCCCTTCCTTCCCCTGGTCGAATGGACGTTTATCTACCTTCCGCTGATCTATCACACGATTTACGGCATCTACATCACGTTGACGGGCCAGCCGAACGTCGGGCGATACCATTACGCCAAGAACTGGGCTTACCTTTTTCAGCGGATCAGCGCAATCGTGCTCGTCTTTTTCGTGGTATTCCATGTGCTGTCGTTTAAGTACGGCCTGTTCGGGCCGGATTTGACTTTCAACGCCCATGGCGGAGCGCTGCGAACGGTCGCGGCCCATTTCGATAAGTCATTTGCCATTACCTGGCTGCTCTATCCCATCGGCATCCTGGCAGCGACGTTCCACCTGGCCAATGGCTTCTGGACAGCCGCTATCACTTGGGGGCTGACAGTGAGCAAGGCCTCGCAACGGCGATGGGGCATGGTCTGCGTCGGTCTATTCCTGATGACGTTTGTCGCCGGCATGGTGGCGCTAATAGCGGGTGTGGCGCTGGACCCATCGACGACTTTGACGATCGGGCACTAAGGCCTCGTCAGCGCGTGATTAGGAAGTTTGTCGTTGGGATGATTCGGTTGCATTTGTTTATAAAAAAAGAAAGTTGACTATGGCTGCGGCAAGTAAAAAACGGGTGATTGTTGTGGGTGGCGGATTGGCGGGATTGGCTTGTACGATCAAGCTGGCCGAAGAAGGCGCTGACGTTGATTTGTTCAGCATGGTGCCGGTCAAACGGTCCCACAGCGTGTGCGCGCAGGGTGGGATCAACGCCTGCAATGACATTGCCCGTCAGCAGGGGTATAGCGAGTGGATTCACTTTGACGAGACGGTTTTAGGTGGCGATTTTCTGGCCGACCAGCCGCCGGTGCTGGAGATGGCCAACTGGGCGCCGAAAATCATCGACCTGCTGGACCGTATGGGCGTACCGTTCAATCGCACGGCCGAAGGACAACGCGACCTGCGCCTTTTTGGTGGGTCGCTGTTCAAGCGCACGTTCTTTGCCGGGGCCACGACGGGGCAGCAACTGCTGTATGCCCTGGACGAACAAACCCGCCGTTGGGAAACGCTCGGTCGCGTGACGAAATATGAATTCTGGGAATTTCTGTGGCCGGTGATGCACGAGGGTGCGTGTGTCGGCATTGTGGCGCAGGACATGCGGACGATGCAGATACGCGCGTTCCGGGGCGATGCGGTGGTCATGGCGACGGGCGGGAACGGGCTGGTGTTTGGCAAATCCACCATGTCGGTGATCTGCACCGGCGGCGCGGTCTCCCGGTGCTATCAGGCCGGGGCCAAATACGGCAACCCGGAGATGATCCAAGTGCATCCGACGGCGATTCCGGGGGAAGACAAGTGCCGGTTAATTAGCGAATCGGCCCGCGGGGAAGGCGGGCGCGTGTGGGTGCCGCGCAAGGCCGGCGATAAGCGCCCCCCGAACGACATCCCTGAAGCCGAGCGATATTACTTCCTGGAAGAACGCTATCCCAAGTACGGCAACATCGTCCCTCGGGACATCGCCACGCGGGAAATCTTCCAAGTCTGCCAGGACGGTCTGGGTGTGGGCGGCGGAAATATGGTCTACCTCGACCTTCGAGATGAGGTGAGGAAACGTGGCCGGGCTGCAATTCTGCACAAGCTCGAAGGCATTCTGGAAATCTATGAAAAGTTCGTCGGCACCGATCCGCTGGATGAACCGATGAAAATTTTCCCTGCGGTTCATTACACCATGGGCGGGTTGTGGATGACCTTCACCAAGGACGAAAAGACCGGCGGGCTGAAGAAAGGGGATCCGAAGAATTTTTCGACGAATCTGCCCGGACTGTACGTCATGGGCGAATGCAGTTTCGCGTTTCACGGCGCCAATCGACTGGGCGCCAACAGCCTGCTGAGCTGTATTTTTGAAGGTTTGTTCGGTGGAACCTGCGTCAACAATTACACGAAAGATGTCGTCACTACGGCAGCGGCCGATTTGCCACAATCCATCTATGACAATTACGTCAAACAAGAGCAGGACAAGGTGGATTGGCTGGTGAAGAACAACGGGACTGAAAACCCGTATCTGCTGTGGCAGGAAATGGGCAAGTGGATGACGGACAACTGCACAGTGGTGCGTCACAATGACAAGCTTGAACAGACTCTTCAGCAGTGCCAGCAATGGAAAGACCGGTATCAAAAGATCAAGCTATCGGATACGGGGATGTGGACGAATCAGAATTTGTCGTTCACCCGCGCGACCCGGGACATGATCTATATCGCCGAGGCGATTTTGAAGGCCGCGCTGAGCCGGAACGAATCGCGCGGGGCGCACTTCAAGCCGGCGTTTCCTGAGCGGGACGACGCCAATTATTTGAAGACAACGATCGCGGAGTTCGACCCGGCGACCTGTTCATCGAACATCACCTATGGACCGGTGGATACGAGCCTGGTGAAGCCGCGAGCGCGCACCTACGGCCGCACCGACGCCACACCGGCGACCAAAGCGCCGATATCGGCCACTCCGTAATGGCCAGAGGCAGCAAATGGATGTCCTCATCGTCGGTGCTGGCGGACATGGCAAAGTGGTGCTGGATATTCTGCGCGCCGCGGGGAAACACCGGCCGGTCGGATATATCGATGCCGACCCGGCGCTGGCGGGCACAAGCGTTGGCGATCTGCCGGTGCTGGGAACGATCAACCAACTTGGCAAGCTGAAAGGCAAGGCCCGCGGGGCGATCGTCGCGATCGGCGACAATCGGACGCGCGTCAACTATGCGCAGGTGCTGGTCGAACACGGGTTTGAACTGGTGAATGCGGTGCACCCGTCGGCAGTGGTATCGGCGACGGCGCAGGTGGGCCGGAATGTTGTCATAGCCGCGCACGCGACGGTGTGTACCGAGGCGGCGCTGGCCGATTCGGTGATCGTCAACACGGGCGCGATCATCGACCACGAATGTCGGGTGGATTCGGGCTGCCACATCGCCCCGCGGGCCACGCTGGCCGGCCGGGTAAGCGTCGGCAGCGGAGCGATGGTGGGACTGGGAGCGTGCGTGATTCAGTGCATCAACATCGGTGCCGATGCGATTGTCGGGGCCGGCGCCGTGGTGATCCGCGATGTTCCGCCAAGGGCAACGGTGGTGGGTGTGCCGGCCCGCACGATTCGCTCGACATAGGCGTTGCCGACAGGGATATCGCGGGTTTTTCATTGTCGCTGAAGTGCTGGTCGTTAGACTATAATGCGTTGGCAGGCAGTCTGAAGGAGGTTTGGCATGACGCAAATAAACAACCCCGAATCGCAGGTGATTGCCGATATCGAGCGGCTGGAACTGGAATGCCGCGATCTTCGCCGGCGTATAGAGCACGTTCGCGGAGAGGAAGACCGGCGCGTGCTTAATCGGCAACTCCAGGAACTGCACGATCAGATCAACTTCCTTCGCAAGCAAGTGCCTTGACGCTGCCGAAGGGGCGAGATTAATTATCGCGCGGATTTTCAAATAGTGTTCAGGGTCGGTCTGTCTTGCCGGCTTTTTTAATCGACCATGATCCTCCCTCTTTTCAGCCTGATCGCCATCAGCTTTGTCATCTCCTGGGGCCTCACCCTGGCGATGAAGCATCTGTCCCCGCGAATCGGATTTGTCGATAAACCTGGACATCGGAAAATTCACGCAAACCCAAAACCCCTCGGCGGAGGTGTGGCCATTTACTGGGGCTTTGCCCTGCCGGTGCTGCTGGGCCTGTGGATTTTCCCAACGCTTTCTGCTGACGCGCCCGCACGGACGACCACCTTCGCCCCGACACCGGCGCAGTTCACCGCATTTCAGCGCGGCGTGACGCAACAAACCCCGTTGGCGCTGGCATTTTTGGGATCGTGCTTCGTACTGCACGTCATGGGCCTTCTCGACGACCGCAAGGCCATGGGGCCTTACATCAAGCTGGTGATTCAACTGGCGGTGACCACCGGCGTGGTGGTTTTTGGCGAGCTTCGGGCCTTGACCGCCGTGGGATACGTGCCTTCGGTGATGCTCACCGTCCTCTGGATTACCGGCGTCACCAACGCCTTTAACTTTCTCGACAACATGGACGGCCTGAGCGCCGGCGTGGCGGCGGTGGCGACGGCGGCGTTTCTGGTCGCAGCTCTCTCGATTCAGCAATGGTTCGTCGCCGCCACACTGGCGCTGTTCCTTGGATCGCTCCTGGGATTTCTTTGTTTTAACTTCAGCCCGGCCAGCATTTTCATGGGCGATAGCGGATCGCTGGTGATTGGGTTCATTCTTGGCATCCTGACCGTGCGCACGACGTTCCTTCCGCCAGAGCGCTCTTTTGCCAACGGCTGGTACGCGATTTTTGCGCCCGTCATCGTGCTGGCGCTGCCGCTTTACGATCTGGTGGTGGTGAGCCTGATTCGATTGTCCAAGGGAAAAAGTCCGTTTCAGGGTGATACGAATCACTTCAGCCATCGACTGGTGGCCCGCGGAATGAGCAAGCGCACGGCAGTGTTGTGCCTTTACCTGGTCACCGCTGCCACCAGCATCGCCGCGATCGTGTTGCCGCACGTCAGCAGTACCTTCGCTGCTATGCTGATCGTCGCGCAGACATTGCTGATATTGGGAGTGGTGATGCTGCTCGAACAGCACTCGCTGCCGGTTCCGCCGGCAACAAATGAATGATCGGTCGGGCCGTTGCCCAACTCCCGCGAACGGAAATGCTTGATGACACGCACCGCGACAATTCCAGATTACGACACGTCGATCCCTCTGCTGGCCAAATGGCTGAATCGGATCGCGCTTGTGCTGACATTGGCGATCCTGATCGCGCGGTTGACGATGTTGGAAACGCTCCGTGATCCGTCGGCGGTTTCCCCCAATACGTCCATCCCTCCGCGTGCCCCCGGGGCCAACACCTCCGTGCTGCTGGACTGGCTTTCGCTTCTTCCGGCAGTTCTCATTTGCCTGCGCGCCGGATTGTTTTCCCGCCTGGCCCTTGTCGGCAGCGCGGCGGCGGTGGCGCTGGCGGGCGTGGCGGCCTGGGCCGTGTTGAGCACAGCCTGGGCAGGCGACAAGCTCGCCGCCGTCGTGGGCGCTTTTCATCTTGTCAGCCTCGCAACGGTGTTTTGGACGATCCTGCAACTGACGCGTGACTGGCTTTCCCTGCGCCTGTTGGCTGCGGTCAGCGTGGGAATTTTGCTCGTGCTGGTCGTCCACGGCGCGCTCTATACCACCATCGACGCCGCCGAGCTTCGCCGCAACTGGGTGGAGCATAAAACCGAACTCCTGCAACAGCGCAATCTCGAAGCAGATTCGTTCGCGGCCCATCAGCTTGAACGAAAAATCATCTCCGGTGAAGTGCCCGGGTTTGCCGCCTCGCCAAACACCTACGGCGCGCAGTTGGTGCTGCTGGCGTTTGTGTTGATCGGCGTTAGCGTCCAGCGGATTTGCGATCGAGCGCCTGCCGGCTGGTGGATCGTGCCGGCGCTGGCGCTGCTTCCCACCGTCTGGATGATCTACGAAACCGACTCGCGGACGGCGCTGGGAACGCCGGTGCTGGGCCTGATATTTTGCGCAATTCTCCTCGGTTTCCGACCGTTTTCGCCGGGGCGCCGGCGGTTTTTCTTCTGGCTTGCGCTGGCCGTCGCCCTCCTGGGCATGGCGGCCCTCGTGGCACACGGACTGCATCACGGCACACTGTTTCATGACAGCCTCACCTTCCGCTGGCGGTACTGGGTCGCGTCCTGGCGTATCTTCGTCGATCACCCCTGGCGCGGCGTGGGGTGGAATCAGTTCGGCCAGTATTACGTCGGTACGCGCCTCCCCATCGCCGCGGAGGAGATCAAAGACCCGCACAACTTCCTGGTTCGCGTCTTTGTCGAACTCGGTTTGGTCGGCGGCGTTATGTTCGTCCTGTGGCTGCTTCGGGCGGGCTGGGAAGCGGCTGTCAACGTGCTGGCGTCAGAGACTGACGATCGACTGGATCCCCTTGATCTGGCGCCGACCGCCCCACTTGTGACATCTGCCCGCGCCAGCAACGCCACGGGGGTACAGATCGACGCGCGGGCCTTGGCGCTTCCAACGGTCATCGGGGTGGCTGGTATCCTGCTCAACATCTTCTGCACGATCGACTGGTCGCAAGAGGCCGCGTACAACGGCTTTGAACTGCTCAAGCGGTTGCTATATCTCTGCGTTTTCGTACTGGGCGCGTCGATAGTAGTGCTCGATCCGCGTGATGCGTCGCGCTGCGATGCTCGCCCGGCACCTTGGCTCGTGCGTTTCATGGTCATCGCCGCCGCGCTGTTCCTCGTCCACAATTCAATTGACTTTTCGCTATGGGAAAACGGCGCGGGATTGCTGTTTGCGATGGTACTGGCCGCAGCGATCGGCGTGCAGAAGCCGCGGCGCGCGCGGCCGGCACTGCTGCAACCCATGCTGCTTGGGGCAGGTTTCCTGGCCGTACTGACCGTCTCACTACTCATTCTCGTAATCCCCATCCGCTCAGCCGAATCGATCGCCCAGGACGGTGATGACGCTCTGCGTCGCGGGCGGGCCGAGTTTGCTGCCGACGACTATCAAGACGCCTTTAAGGCCGTCCCCTACAACGGTGACTACGCCTTCCGCGAGGCGCAGGCCCTGCTGTATGCCGGCGTGTCAGGCGACCGCACGGCGAAATCGCTGGATCAAGCCATCGCCGCCGACCCGCTCAATGTCGGCTATTATGTGACCCGCGCCGAATTCAATCGCCGAAGCCCTCAGCCCAACGCCGAACGCGTGCTGGCTGATCTTCGCAAGGCTGTCGCGCTCAATCCGAACGAAGTGCAGACCCGCATCACGCTGGCCGACGCCCTGGCTGGTTTCGGCCGAAAGGCCGAGGCCCGCGCGGCCTATGAAGAATCTCTTAAATACAACGAACTGCTTCACCCGGACGAACCCAAGCGCCTCAATCCCGCCGGGCTGGCCGACGTTCGCCGCAAGATCGACGGCCTCCGCTAGCCGCTCATACCCCTGCCGTCTCGGCTTTCATCGCCGAAGCTGCGCGGATCACCGCTTCAAAAAGCTCGTGCTCGTTTGGCGCGTGCGCGATCGAAACCGGCACGCTGCCATACAGGTGCCTGGCCAGTCGCTCGATATCGGCCCGCACGGCTGCGAACGTTTCGGGGCTGTTTGGCGCCGCCAGCCGGTCATTCAGCTTGATCGACAGCTCGTCGGTTCGGAACTTGAGCCGCCCAGCCAGCGCTGGCTCGGCCTCCAGTTTTTCCGCGATCCTTCGGGCCAGATCGACGCACGCGCCCAGCCGGTCAGAAAACGAGCCGGGCAGCGCGCGTTTGCGAAAATACAGCAACCCCAGCCGCCCGCCGGTGCGGTCCATGTGGATATTGGCTTCCTGGCTCACCAGCAGCGTCCCCGGCCCATCCGCCACATGCCCGTAATCCGCGACATCTATCAGCAGATGATCCTCGAGCACATGGTCCTGAATCCACCGATGAAACACCGGTACGAACTCTGCGGGGCCGAAGCAATCGTTCTCGACAAACAACTTGATGGAAATTTTTTGTGCGTCCATTTTTTTACCGTCGTTACAGAGGGCCAGTTAGCGAAAATGGTCAATGGCCAAATCGCAATGGCCAGTCAATAACACAATGACAAAGGGCCAAATCCACTCGGCCCATCATTCTTTGCTGTTGGCCATTGTCCCTTGGCCATTTCATAAGCCGTCATTTTGCCGTGGGCGTCTTTGTTGCCTGCATTTTCGCGTGGCACTTGTGTGCGGCGTCGATGAAGAGGTTCGCCTCTTCAATTAACTTGTGCGCGCTGTCGTTCGTAAATCGCGTGTCGGGAGCTTCGTGCCGCGCGAAGAGATACCGGCTGAACTGATCGGCCGCGTAGGTATCCCAGAAAATTTTCGGCTCGACCAGTCGCGAGCGGAATTCGCTGACGATCGTGTCAATCTCATTGGGCACGTCCATCCACTGCTCCTGAACCAGCGTCCGGGCGGCGGTTATCATCGCCTGATAGGCCTTTTCATCCGCGAGCTTGAACTGCCCGTCGTCGAGCAGCAATTGGGCTTCAAACGCCTCGCTTTCGGCCTGGGTGAAGCCAAACTGGGCCATTGAAATCACTTCGCCGGCGCACTCGCCGGCACCGAGATCGCCAATGGTGAATTCGCGGGGGTCGCCCCAGTCGCTATACATCGACGCATCTTCGGCCCGAGGCGGAACGGCAGCGAACTGTTCGACGATCCCTTTAAGCGATTTCTTCCCAATCCGCTGGCACCAGTCCTGAAATGCCTCATCGGCCTGCCGCTCGGCAACAAACCGGTCGGTCAGCGCCCCCACCAGATCGGGCACGCGCTTGCTCGGCACTGCTCCCATTGCCAGGGCATAGCTGCCCGCGTTTCTCTTCCAGCGGCCACCCAGCATCACCTGGAAGTGCGGAACCGTAAAACCGCTGATATTACGACTATTGCCATAAAAACCAATGTCGGCGACGTGGTGCTGCCCGCAACTGTTGAAGCACCCGCTGATCTTGATCCGCAGGTCTTTGACTGCCTGATGCAGCGACGCACTCTTCACCG
>JBBQSU010000043.1:0-24958 GCA_038234815.1 Tepidisphaerales bacterium
GGCTTGGGCGAGGCCAGCGCGCCCATCGCAGCGGGCTTGGCTTCGGCGGGCTTTATCATCAGAAGCAGTTCTTCAGACACTAGCGCGCCGCTTACCGTCAAGCGGTCCACGATCGTGCGCAACACGCCGAACGCCGCCAAACACGGCACCGCAAGGAACAGCCCCAGGAACGTGTGGCATAAGGCCGTCGAAATACCACCGGCCAAGTCGGCAGGATTGGCCGATCCACCCGCGGCCTTCATCGCGCTAAACGCCTGAATCATCCCCAGCACGGTTCCCACCAGGCCGAGAAGCGGGCCAAGGTTGCCGATGATGTTGAGGTATTCGATCTTGCGGAACTGCTCTGCAGTCTGCTCGCCGATCGCGGTTTCCATGGCTTCCTTCATGCTGCTGAAACTCGGTGCGCGCTTCAGCGCCGGGTTGAGCGCCCGGGCGACGAAGCTGGGATCGTTCTCGGTGAACTCAATCAGTTCCTTGAACTTCCGGGCCGCGATCATCTCCCGGATCTGGTTAGTGGTTTCCTCGGGCATGAAGACCGATGCGCGATTGGTCATAAACCCTTGGATAATCAGGGTAAGACCGGTGATCGACAGCAACGCGATGATGATGAACACAATATCGATGTGTCCGAGAATCAGCGTGAGCAGGCCTTCGGGCTTCACCTTTGTTGTGCCTGCGGCCGCTTCCTGGGCAAACGAAAAATTGCCACCACTGGCCAGAAAAACACCGGCCACCAGCATGGCAATGTACATGGCGACACGAAACTTAGACGAGTAACGACGCATGGAAATATAACCTCTCTCCCGTAGGGGTAGTGGGAGAAGTTGTAGTCGCAGCCATCACCCAATGCACAGAATCGACACCTTCAGCCGGCGGGATGATCCCTCGCTTCACGCTGAACGTCATCGAATTGGCATAAGGCAATCGCAAACGACCAAGGTTTCCCTCGCCACACTCAGGGACCGGAGCCGATCTCACTGTCTCACGGTGGGTCGAAGGGTCGAAAAAGGGCAGGTGGCTGTTGAATAAACCCCGGGCCGGAACACTGTCGCTGGCACCCGCGTTATCCGATACAGGCCTGTTAGCCTTCTTCTCGGGAAAATCGCTTTTGTATCAACCAGAGCCGAACGCAGGCACTGATGCTTGAATATCCATTCCTCAAAATTCGCTCTTGTCGATCGTCTTCAAAATCCCGCCGTTCTCCTTGGCGATGGTCGTCAGGACTTTTTCGAGCGCCAGACTTGCCTCGCTGGGGGCACCGGGGGGTTTCAAGTAGATACAGTTAACTTTAATGGTCTTGTCTTTGTTCAAGTCTCGGAATGCTTTAATCACGTCGTCGAACGACGAGACCTGATCGAAGCCGTCGGTGAGCACATAAATCAGTTCCGGCTTGGGGGCTTGCTCAAAAGCGGTCTTAAATGCCGGGAAAGGGTTGGTTCCGCCGTGCGCGGACAGGTCGCCGACAAATTCATAAGCCTTGCGCTTATTGGCCGGATTGGCCAGAATCAGCCCGGACTTACTGAAGGTGCTCAGTTCCTCGTCGGCGAAGAAAATCACGTTAAACGACTGCGTAGGCCGGAGGCTGTCGATGGCCTTTTGCACCTCAACCTTAAGTTGGCCGAAGACCGTCATCATGGAGCCCGAAGCGTCGCAGAGGTAGACGATGCGATGCGCGTTTCCACTGACGCCGATGAAGTTGGACTTGGGGCCGATGCCACCACCGCCTCCGGGCACGCCAAAGGGAGCCAACTGCCCGCTGCCGTCGCCGTTGCCACTGCCTACACCCGCGCCTGCACCCGAACCAACGCCCGTGCCCTTGCCGAATCCGGCGTTGGCGCCGAGACCGATGATGGCGGTGCTTTCGGAGTCCCCGGCTCCGCCGCCCATCAGGCTGCTGGTGAGTGATTGACTGGGCTTGTTGGCCCAGCCTTCAGAATCGGCCGGCACGTCCTTAAATTCATTTTGCTCGGCACGACGCGTGGGGTCCCCACCCAGACCGGGATTGGGAATGCCGCCGACCGGCCCCCCTTCCACTAATGTGGAATCGGGAACGATAATCTGCTCTTTGACCACCTGCACGATTTGCTTGCCGACTTCATAAGTGGCATAGCCCATCAGCAGCAGGCCGATATGGATTGCCAACGACGTAGCGAAGGGCAATACATTCTGCACCCAGGGTTGCTGGAAAAAGCCGACTTCGTGGACGAGGACCTCGGGAGCCAGTTCCTGTGGATTATCCAAGGCCGATGTCGGCGGGGGAGGGGGACCGGGCTTTTTCGCCTCATTGGGCACTGCCGGGCTACTCATGATGGCTCCTGAATCACTACCGATGGTACATCTTCGCGGGCTTGCAACGACCGATCGAGTACACCGCCTGAGCAAATCATAGCGTAACCGCCCTGAAAGTTTCAAGAATAAAATCGTTTCGCGACAGGAGGTTACATAAACGGCACGTGGTAGATGCTAGAAATAGTCTTGGCAGAACGGCTGGGGACCCTGGGAGAAAGCATCGAGGAGGGCTGCGGCCGACGCCTTGGCTTCGGCCAGACCCCAGATCATTGCCTGGCTGGCCTGCAAGTGACCGCCCACAATGCTCGACCAGATGCGGTCGGGGCAGGCAAAATCCGGGCTTGCCTTGCCCGCCGACACGCTCGCCCGGCCGTCGGCGATCTCCAGCTGAAACTGGCTGGTCGTCCCTTCGCATTCCGCGACCGCGATTGTCGCCTTTCCAGCAACGCCGGCCGGGTAGCGCATGGCTTCCAGCGCCTTCCTGTGGTCCAACACTCGAATCTGCATGCGTGTATAGGGCCGGGCCACCGGAAAGGGATGATCGACCGCACGATGGGGAATCTGACTTTCCTTCAGCAGAAGGTTGAGGGGCACGTCGGCGGGTAGTGTAATAAATACGCTCGAATACTGGTCCTGTAGCGTGCCCAGAAAGGCCAGCATCGGCAGCAGATTCGACGGCTCGAAACAGCACCAGTCCTCCACACGGACCACTTTTCTATTCTCGACCGATTCTTCGACAAAAAACAGATACCCCAGGGGGGCCGCGGCGCCTGCGGGCTGATAGACCATGCACCAACCGTTATCAAACAGCCCTGCCCACATCCGCAGCGTCGGCAGATCGGTTTCAATGTCCGCCTGCCCACGAGAAAACTCCGCCTGCCGAGCGGCCATCAATTGCGGCAGATCGTCGGACGAGAAAAAACGAAATCCCGGCGCAGCAGCTTTCGGCAGGATGCCCAAGGGGATGCTCCATTCGACGCGCTTTTCCGCCAAGCCAAACCCAAAATGTTCGTAGAACGACGCCCTGAAAGGCATGAGCGCTGAAACGGGCTGCTCTCGCTCGCGGGCCTTATCGAGCGCGCAATTCATCAATTGGGTTGCGATGCCCGGCTGTGACTTATCGCCCGTTCTTCGGCTGGTTTTTGCCGTTCCCACCCAGGCGATACCCTGGCAGGGCAGCTTCGCCTCGCCGAGCCGGATATTCAGCGACAAACTGGTAATCGTACCGATCGGCTGGCCCTTCTCTTCAGCCAGCAAAAAATCTCCCGCCCGCGCTCGCGGATCGTTGCTCATGCTCTCGCGGAATTGCCCGGCATTCTTCATGGCACTGCCATAACATCGGTGGCGCGTCTGGGCCACCTTGTCGTGTTCGCTCGCATCCACCCAACGCAGTTCAATCGCCATGCCCGTCTCCTGAGAGTGCTGATGCCATCCAAGCGTGCCGCGATTCGACATCATTCAGGATGGAAATCAGGGATGAGCAGTGTAACTGTCGACCGGCTCGGACTAAAGAATCAGCCCCGATCGGTGACTTGGCAGGGCTATCGGTCACTGCCACGCATAGGGAGGCCAGGATCGCCCCGGGCCGGGAGGTGGGTGGACCGAACCCGCGCAAAAGTCCATCGCAGGCAACATTGCGCGATCGTTACGGCCGCAGAGATTCGATGAGAATCCGTCGAGACTATTCTCTGTCCAACTCGGTTGGCACAAGGTAGCTGTCGAGATTCCAGGCCGGGCCGATGCTGCGACCGATCAGGCCGATGCCGTCGGCAGGGGGGTGAGTATCCGCGGCCAGTGGCTTGTCGGCCAATGCGGTATAGATATTGTCATGGCCGACACCGCAATAGGGTGTTTTTTCAAACGAGACGTGCCCGCCGGGGTGAAGGACGTTTTGACCCGCTCCCCCGTGATTGCGCGAGTTACCCTCAGCCAATTGCATGGCTGACGAACCGGCGGAGGCTGCCAGCACGCCCGGATTGCGGTCGGCCATCAGGGCGAAGTCCCAGGGCAGATCGTCGTTCACGCGATACTCCGGCGCGGCGCTGAAGGGTGACGCGAAGGAATAACTGAGCCTGAAGGCCCCGCGGAAATTTCCACGAGCAGTAACTGGCACGGCCAGCCCGGCGGCGCTGGTCCCGGGGTCTTGCACGTCCGAAGTGCTCGGGCAAATGAACCGGTTCGGCGTGACATAGCCCCCGCGAACCAGGAGCCAGAGGCTGGCGGTCACGTCGTTGGGCTGGACAGGGGAATCGGGCGTGAACGGCGAGTCGGCGTCTGGGCCGGTGAAGGCGACGTAGCCATTAGGGAGCCTGGCCACGTCATAAACGACGCGCGGGAAGCGCCCGGCGTTGTCCGTGGCATAGTTGCGCAAGCCTTGGCGGACATTGGCAAGATTGTCGGCGCAGGCCACGCGATTGGCGGCTTCACGGCGCGAGAGGATGAACGGTATGAAGATCGTCGCCAGAACGATGAACATTCCGATGGCGACCAGAAGTTCGACCAGACTGAAACCGGCGGCGCGATGAGTGCGTTGGTGCCGGGCGATGATTTCTGGCCGAGCACAGCAACCTTCAAAAGGCGCGCAACTCATTCCGGCTCCTTTCCTGCAGCCATTTCCTCGTTACGCCGCAATTGACCGCAGGCGGCGTCGATGTCGCGCCCGCGCGATTTACGCACATGGGCATTCACGCCGGCCTCTCGCAATGTTTCCTGAAACGCCACCACCGCGGTCGCTTCGGGACGTTTGAAAGGCAGCGATTCCACTTCGTTGTACCGGATCAAGTTGACGTTTCCGCGGATGGTCTTGCAGAGCCGCGCGAGTTGTCGGGCCTGGTCGGGGCGATCATTGACCCCGGAAAGCAGAATGTATTCCAACGTGATCTCGCGTCCGGTCTGTTCGAAATAATACCGGGCGGCATCCAGAATGTCCTCGAGCGCGAAATGCTCCGCCCAGGGGATAAGTTGCTTGCGCAGCGACTCGACCGGAGCGTGCAGGCTCAGCGCCAGGTTGAGCGGCAGTGATTCGCCCGCGAGGTCGCGAATCCGGCTGGGGACACCGACGGTTGAAACCGTGATTTTTCGCCCGCCGATATTCAGACATTTCGGATCATGCAAAATGCGGATCGCCGACATCACATTGGCGTAATTGGCTAGCGGTTCGCCCATGCCCATGAAGACCACATTGCTGATTCGCTCCTGCGAACCAGCCAAAATCAGATTGAGGCGGACGACTTGCTCGACGATCTGTCCGGCCGACAGATTGCCCTTTACGCCGCCCATTCCGCTGGCGCAAAAGGCGCAACCTACGGGGCATCCCACCTGCGAACTGACGCACGCTGTCCGCCGATCTGCATCGGGGATCATCACCGTCTCGGCATTACTGCCGTCGGGCCAGATCAGCAGCAACTTGATGGTGCCGTCGGCACTGTCCTGCCTGCGCGTAATGGCCGACGTCAGGAAATCCACCCGATCGGCGAGAAATTTCCTGTCCAGTTTCGACAGATTCAGCATCTGTTCCGGATCTGTCACATTCTTGTTGTAAACCCAGTCCCTAATCTGGTTTGATCGAAACCGCGGCCAGTGCCATTGCTCGACGGCCTGATCCAGTTGCGCGGGAATCGCGTCGAAGAATGACAGTTTCTTTGTGTCGGCCAATGGAAGCTGCATAAGCGAGTGTTGTTGATCTTTCGGGATTGTCCTACCGGCACGATAGCCATTGCTGACGCCAAGGCAAGGCGAAAGCTCGACCGATGGTGTGCTGTCTAATGTACGATACGGTCATTGAGTTGTGACGGCGCCACCCCGTGCAATCCGATCCCTCGGCGCGCCCGTGGACCACTTCTTCACATCCTGCGGCGTGCGCTAATGAAGGCCCGCGACATCCATCCTGCGCAGCAACGCCGAAGTGAGACGATCAATGTCAGCATCCGAATGCTCGGCCGAAACGGTGACGCGCAATCGACTGCCTCCTTTAGGAACGGTGGGGGGCCGGACCGCGACCACCAGCAGGCCTTCCTCTTGCAGCTCTTGCCCCATCGCCAGTGCCCGCTCTTCAGTCCCGAGGTGAATGGGAATGATCGGAGACTCGGCCGCCAGCAGCGAGGCCACAGGCGCAACGATGTCGCCCAGGTTCTTGCGAAGCCTGCGGGCAGAGGCGCGCAATCGCTGCTGGCGCTGCGGTTCGTCGCGCATCACCGCGATTGCTTCGGCCGCGCCCGCGGCAAGGGCACCCGGCAGGTTCGTGCTGTAGATCATGGCCCGGCCGAAATTGACCAGTGCGTCGCAGAACACCGCCGATGCGCACACCGCGCCGCCCGCCCCGCCGAGGGCCTTGGACAGCGTGACCACCGTCACGTCGGCAACGTCATTCAGGCCAAGTTCCGCAGCCAGTCCCGACCCATCCGGACCGAATACCCCGCTGCCGTGCGCCTCGTCCAGCAAAAGCAAGAAAGGGTGCTCCTTCTTCAGTTCCGCCAATCCAGCCAATTCTAACAGATCGCCGTCCATGCTGAAGACCGATTCGGTCACCACCACCTGAAGTTGATCGGGGTCGGCATCTTGGAGCAGTCTATGAAGCTTAGGCAGATGATTGTGCGGAAAAATGCGATACGGCCTGCCCGATGCGCGCACCGCATCGATCAACGACGCATGGACCAGCTTGTCGAGAAGGAATCGCACGCCTTGACCGTAAAGCGAACCGATTTCAGAAAGCGTCTGAATGGCAGCGAAATTTGCCTGGTACCCGCTCGGCAGCAGCACCGCCCGTTCGGTGTGCTTCCAATCGGCCAGCGCCATTTCAGCCGCGGAGTGAAGGCTGGTATATCCACAGATCAAAGCCGACGCGCCGGATCCGAAACCCTGCGCGCCCAAAGCCGCCTGCACACTGGCGATCACCCGCGGGTGCTGAGACAGGCCGAGGTAATCGTTTCCGGCGAAGTTCACGCACTGGCGGCCGCCCATGCGCACGTGCGCGGGGCTAATCTTCTCAATGATTGTCCGCTGGCGGAAAAGATGGCGGTGTTTTCGATCCAGAAGATGATCTGAAAGCCGGTCCTGCCATTTGGAATCGTGGGGCACGGCGCTATTCCGCTTCGGGAGGGGGCAAGCCCTTTGACTTGGAAGACTTGCCGACGAGTTGGGCTTTCATCAGTCGCCCGACTTTGAATTTCACGGTCCGCTTTTCAGGAACGAACACGGGGGAGAGTGTCTTGGGGTTCTGAGCCTTGCGCGCACGCCTGATCTTGGTCTCAAAAACACCAAAATCCCGGAATTCGATTCGGTTCCCCTTGCCAAGCTCGCGGATGACCTGATCGAGAAAATCCTGAACGACTTTCTTGACCAGGGTTCGCCGGCATTCGGTGGCGTCGGCAATTCGGTCGATCATTTCCTTCTTCGTGATAGTGGCCATAAGCGCCTCAAAACAATCATGTAAGACTAGACAGGACTAAGACTTAAAATAATATGCCCCGGACACCTATCGAAAGCAAGGGGAAAAGATTTTAGGCGTATTAAGGGGTGTGGCCGCTGTTCGAGAGGCATCGCCATTCGGCCCGGTCCTGCGGCCATGGCTCGGCCCTCTGCCCCGAGTCCGGCGATAGGCCGAAGGCCTCTGCCAATGAATCTGTCAGCAGCCACAAAATATTGCCACGCCCGTCGTGAGGGGTGATTGATCGTCAGGCGATGTGGAAAATCGGATCGAGTCTAACGATAGCTGCTGCCGGACCGCTCGGTGATTGCGCGGCGCTCGTACCGATCGCGGGCGCGCCCGCCCCATTCGTCCTGCCGGTCGTCGATGCGCAGATAGAAGAACGTCGTGGTTGTTTCCTCGTAACCCCAGAAGGCCGATCGTTCCCTGGCTTCACGCGGCAGGTCGATCCGGGGTTCGCCAAAAGCGATGGGCGGATCAAATACCAGCGCGGTGGCAGGCGCCGGGGCGTAAGTACGCGCGTTGTCGGTGGGTTGGCGAGATGCACAACCGCCGGCCAGGCAGAGCAAGAGTATGACGATTCCGCGACGCATCAGTCTGGGTATGTCAAAGCCGGTGCCAAGCCCGAAAAGCTCACTTTGCCCACCAAAGCCGCGGCCGATTATGACGGATGATGCCGCAGGGCAACATGACAAAGTTGCGTTCAAGCAACGGTCGTCCGAGACGCCCGAGGGTTCAAATCTCAAAATCGATCAGTGACTCCGTCGCTCGCCCACGGCCTTTACGCTGCTTGTATCGCAGCTTCGATGGCTCGTTGGTCACGCGCGTCCCTGCGGGGACGCTGGCGGTCAAAAAGACGTTGCCCCCAATCACCGACGCTTTGCCGATGACCGTTTCTCCGCCAAGAATTGTCGCGCCGGCGTAAAGCACGACATCGTCTTCGATGGTCGGATGCCGCTTCTGGCCGCGCAAGAGCTGGCCGAACTCCGGCGCAACCGCGCCGAGCGTCACGCCTTGATAGATTTTCACGTTGTTGCCGATCACCGTGGTTTCGCCGATGACCACCCCCGTGCCGTGATCGACAAACAGCCGCTGGCCGAGGCGTGCGCCGGGATGGATATCGATGCCGGTGAGGCTGTGGGCGTACTCCGTCATAATCCGCGGGAGCAACGGAACGTTCATTTCGTGCAAGACGTGCGCGAACCGCTGCACGAACCCTGCGAACAGGCCGGGGTAGCAGAAGATCGTCTCGTCCGTCCCCTTGGCAGCGGGGTCGGAATCAAACGCCGCCTGCACGTCCCCGGCCAGAAGCTCGCGCACCGCAGGCATACGTTCAAAAAAAGCGTGAGTGATCTTGGCGGCGGCGCGGTTGCATTCCTCGCAGATTTCCGAGTGTCCGTTGCCTTCGGGAATCTGCTCGCCATAGCGCATGCAGCAGCGAATCTGGTCGTAGAGCAGTTCGGCCAGTTCCATTACCAACTCACCAATACGGTAGGTGACATTCTCGCTGGTCAATCCCTGTTTGCCGAAATAGCCCGGATAAACCAGTTGCCGTAGCTTCTTGATGATCTCGATAACAACATCCCGATTGGGCAGATCGACCCGGTTCAGGTGCTGCATTCGCGGTTCGCCCATCACACTCTTTACCAGCGTATCGACGATTGCGGGAAGTGATTCGTGCAGTTGCCTGTGGTCCATGATTCGGCCGATCCCGTTGAAAGATCGAAGCTTAACTCTTGCCCTCGAACCGATCAAACCAATAATGCCGCGGGCGGCTTGAATGACATTTACGGGCGGGATGGAGCGAGTTCATGGATGCGTTGATGATTGGGGTATCGGGGATGCGGGGAACGATTGGTGGAACACTGACGCCAAAAGTCGTCACGCAGATGGCCGGTGCGTTTGCCTGCTGGCTGGCCGAGAGCCGGCCAGCCGGCGACCATCCGCTGCGCGTGGTTTTTGGCCGGGATAGCCGCCCGAGTGGTTATTGGGTGCGGGATTCGGCGATCGGCGCGCTGGTGGCGGCCGGCATTGAAGTGATCGACCTGGATGTGGTTAGCACACCGGGTGTGGCGATGATGGTAAAGCACCTTAAAGCCGACGCCGGCATGGTCGCCACAGCGTCGCACAATCCCATTCAGTGGAACGGCCTTAAATTTCTCAATCACGAGTGCGTTGCCCCTCCGCCCGACGCGGCGGGGCGCATCAAAGCACTTTATGAAGCGCAGGCCGTGCGGAATGTGCCGGTCGAGAAACTTCGCGTTCCGATTAAGAACTCAGAAACGCACGCTCTGCATGTGCGCAAGGTGCTAGAACAGGTTGACGTGCTGGGCATCTCCACCAAACGCTTCAAAGTTGTTCTGGATAGCGTAAACGGTGCTGGTTGCGTGGCGACCGCGATGCTGCTGAGCAAGCTGGGCTGTCAGGTGATACATCTACATAACAAGCCCGACGGCCAGTTCCCGCACGAGCCGGAACCGACCGAAAATAATCTAACCGGCCTGGCCGCCGAGGTGAAACGACAGAAGGCGCAGGTGGGTTTTGCACAGGACCCGGACGCCGACCGGCTGGCGGTGATCGATGAAAAGGGAACCTACATCGGCGAGGAGTATTCGCTGGCGCTTTGCGCCAAACTCATTCTAAGTAGGAAGCCGGGCGTTACTGTGACCAATCTGTCGTCCAGCCGGATGCTGGATGATATCGCGTGCGCCACCGGTAGCCGCGTGGTACGCACGCCGGTGGGGGAGGCCAACGTCATCGCGGCCATGCTGAAGGAGGGCGCGACGATCGGCGGGGAGGGCAACGGCGGGGTGATCGACCCTCGCGTCGTTCCGGGCCGGGATTCAATGGTCGGAATGGCGTATGTGCTTCAATTAATGGCCGCAACCAGCGAATCCATCAGCCAACTCGTCGATGAAATCCCTCGCTATACGATCGTAAAGACGAAATTCGAATGCCGCCGGGAGGACGCCAACCGCGCGGTCGAAGCCATCAAATCCGAATTCGCCCACGAGCGCGTCGATACGCAGGACGGCATTCGCATCGACTGGGACAATGCCTGGGTTCACGCCCGGGCAAGCAATACCGAGCCGATCATGCGGCTGATTGCTGAAGCCCCGGATCGGGCGATTGCCGAGGAAAAAATCGCGGCGCTTCAGGCTGTAGTGAACCGGGTGCTGGGGACCAAGGCCTGAAAACCAGCCGGACCTGATTAGGCGACCGGTGATCAAAATACACCTTGCCGTCCGATTCGCATGGCGCACGTAATGTTTACTTGTCGGGCGGGTAGACCTGACGGGCAAGGCGCGTAGAATACGCCGGACTGCACAGGGAAGGCACGCATGGCTTCGGTCTGTTTTTATTTCCAGATTCATCAACCGTTCCGGCTTAGGCGATACTCGGTCTTCGATACCGATCATCATTATTTTGATGACCAGAAGAACGCCGAAATCTGCCGCAAGGTCGCCGAGAAGTGCTATCTGCCGGCCAACCAGGCAATGCTGGAGACGATCCGCGCGCATGACGGGCGCTTCAGGATCGCCTATTCCATCACCGGTGCGGCGCTCGAGCAGTTTGAATCCGCCGCGCCCGAGGTGATCGACAGCTTCAAAAAGCTAAACGATACCGGCTGCGTCGAATTTCTCGACGAAACCTACTACCACTCCCTCGCGTTCTTATATTCGCGGGATGAATTCCGTTCGCAGGTAGAAATGCACCGCCGGAAGATCAAGGAGCTTTTCGGGCAGGATGCGCGCGTTTTTCGCAACACCGAACTGATTTATAACAACGATCTGGCCCACTTCATCAGTCATATGGGCTATGACGCCTGCCTGGTCGAAGGTGCCGATCAGATTCTCGGCTCGCGCAGTCCAAACTTCGTCTATCGCCCGCCGCACGCGCCAAAGCTCAAGCTCCTGCTCAAGAACTACCGATTGAGCGACGACATCGCGTTCCGATTCAGCAATCGCTCGTGGGAGCAGTGGCCACTGACGGCCGAGAAATTTTCCCGCTGGATTAACCAGATCAATGGCAACGGGTTCTTATGTAATTTGTTCATGGATTACGAAACGTTCGGTGAACACCAGTGGTCGGAAACGGGAATTTTTGATTTCATACGCCATCTACCCGGCGAGGTTCTCAAGCACCCCGAAAATAACTTCCTCACGCCGGCGCAGGTTGTCGACCGCTATGATGCCGTAGACGAACTTGACGTCCCGCACATGACCTCCTGGGCCGATACCGAGCGCGATCTGTCGGCCTGGCTGGGTAACGCCATGCAGTCCAATGCCTTGCATGAGTTGTATAAACTGGAAGGTGCCATGAAGGAAAAGGCCGACCCAGACCTTTTGGCCGACTGGCGGAAGTTGAGTACCAGCGATCATTTCTACTACATGTGTACGAAATACTGGGCCGACGGCGACGTTCACAAGTACTTCAGCCCTTATGAAAGTCCTTACGACAGTTACATCAATTTCATGAACGTACTGGACAACATTCAGTCTCGATTGCGGCAATAAGGGCATTCGACACCGGCGGTTTACTGGCGGCGAGCCCCATCCATAGGAGGTATGCACGTGCGCGTGCTGAATCTACTTCTGTGCTGCATCATCCTTTTCATGCTGGGCTGCGATAATGATTCGGACCAGCAGACGGTATTTCCCAAGAAGCCCGAGAAGCGCCTGCAAATCGGCATCGTGCCCAGGGCCATGACCCCTCCCTGGCTGGCCTTGCAGCGAGCTGCCATCAAAACCGCAGGGCTGATGGAAATAAGCCTGCGATGGGAAACCCCGTCACGAGAATCCGACGGTGGGGCACAATTGCGGGCGATCGACGCTCTGCTCAGCCAACCACTTGATGCGTTTGCTATTTCCCCAGCCGATCCCCAGCGGATGTTGACCGGCCTGGAACGCGCTTCCAAAAAGGCGCCGCTCATCCTTTTCCAGAGTCCTGACGATCTGGATTTTGCCCGGGCGTTTGTCTACAGCAGCGCGACGCGCATTGGCCAGATTGGTGCCGAGCAACTCGCCCAGGCAGTGGGCGGGCGCGGCAATGTGGCCATGATTCGCATCGCCGATCCGCTGGCCGTGCAATACGAATGTGAAGAGGCCTTTAAAGTGAGCATCCTTGGAAAGTCTGGCCTGGAATTGGTGGCCGAACCTGCTATCGCCGACGACCCAGCGGCCATCGATCAGGCCGTACAGAAACTGGTGGCTGGCTCGCAGCGCCTCGCGGGTATCTTCGCCACCAACGAGCGCGCCACGCTGGCTGTGCTCGGAGCGATCAAACGCACCGACTGGGAAGGGCAGATCAAGGTCGTCGGCATTGGCTACGATCCGCGACTGGTCGCCGGCATCGATCGCGGGAGTGTTTCGGCGTTGATGATCGAGGACATGCCCAAGATCGGCGATCTCATCGTCCGCCTCTCCATCAGCGCGGCCCGTGGGCAGAATATGGAGCGCCTGAACGCGATCGAACCGCTCATTCTCACCGCCAAAACGCGCAATGATCCATACATTCGATCGATTCTGGAATCCAACCCATAGCATTCGCACCATTGCCCCGCGAGGTTGTTTCGTTTCTCCGGCTATAATGCTGTGATGTTTGAACTGACCCGCGAGGTGCGCCTGGGGATCAACCCCAAGGCGGCGACCCTGGCCCCATCAGACGCGCGCAATGGTTTTGGGGCCTCTCCACCTTTAATAGGTTTGGCCCACTATTTCGCCGTCCGCGTCACCCTTGCAGGAACACTTGATCCGCAAAGTCACTATTTGCGCAACATCAAAGACATCGACGCTCAGGTCCGCGAACGCGGGCTGCCCTTGCTGGCCAAATTCCTGGCCGATAATTCCGCCGGCGCGGCTGCTCAACTTCCGGCTGCGCTGGCTGATGTCCTGCTCCCGGCCTGGCCGGGTCTGCTGAAGGAAGTCTGCCTGATGCTCAGTCCGCAGACCTCGCTGGCCTGCCTCATTTCGGAGAAGCCGATGGTTCGTTTAAGTCATAAATTTGAATTTTGCGCGTCGCACCGCCTGCATAACCCTGCCTTGAGCGATGAAGACAACCGCAAGACCTATGGCAAATGCAACAACCCGCAAGGCCATGGCCACAACTACGACCTGGAAGTGACCATCGCCGGACTCCCCGATCCTGGCGGGGTGTTGATTGGACTGCCGCTGCTGGAACAGGTGGTGCTGGACACTGTCATCGAACCGATGGATCACAAAAACCTCAACACCGAAGTCGCGGCCTTCGCCGAGGTGATTCCGAGCTGTGAGAACATCTCGCGGGTGATCTACCATCTGCTCAAGCCAAAGATTGCCGCCCTGCAGGCCACTCTGGCGAGCGTGACCGTCTGGGAAACGTCCCGCACCTGGTGCCGATACGAGGAATGACCCTTGCCGCGGCTTTTGATTTTCACACTCGGTTCACATGGCGATGTCCATCCGTTTATCGGCCTGGGACTGGCGTTGCAGCGACGCGGGCATGACGTACTGCTGTTTACCAACGGACATTTCCGGGCAATGGTCGAACGTGCCGGGCTGAAGTTTGTCGAACTCGGTTCGGACGCCACGTTTCGAGAGGGCATTCAGAACAAGGACCTCTGGCATCGCAAGCGCGCGTTTAAGGCGGTGTTGGAGTGGGGCGTGGTCCCTCTGATCGCCAAGACGTTTGAACTGATCGAACAGCATCATCTCCCGGGTCAGACTGTGCTGATAGGTTCGAGCCTGGCCATCGGGGCGCGTGTCGCCCGCGATCGGCTGGACATCCCGATGGCGACGGTGCATTTGGCACCCGTGGTGTTCCGAAGCCTCTTGGACCCGCCGGTGCTGCCCGGGCTGTTCATGCCCAAATGGCTACCACATCGATTCAAAGAAATTCTCATGGCCGGCGGGGACAAATATGTGATCGATCCGATCATCGCGCCGGAAATCAACCGCGTGCGCGCGAACCTTGGCCTAAAGCCTGTTTCGGCGGTCTTGAAAGACTGGTGGCATTCGCCGGATTTGACGATCGGCATGTTTCCCGACTGGTATGCCCCCCTCGCTAGCGACTGGCCGCGACAAGTTCTCCTGACCAGCTTCCCCTTGTGGGACGAGTCCGGTCATCACGAATTGCCAGCGGATTTGCAGGCATTCTTCGCCGATGGACCGCCACCAGTCGCGTTTACGCCCGGTACAGCCATGGTCCATGCCGAGCGATTCTTCGACACCGCCGTGCGATCGTGCCTTCGCATGAATCGCCGCGGGCTTCTTGTCACCCGTCATGCTGAGCACGTGCCGTCTAACTTACCATCGTCGATTCGGCATGTGCTTTATGCACCGTTCAGCGAACTTTTGCCACGCTGCGCGGCGCTTGTGCATCATGGCGGGATTGGCACAACCGCCCAAGCGCTGGCCGCAGGCATCCCGCAACTGGTCATGCCCATGGCCCACGACCAACCCGATAACGCCCGCCGGCTTGAACGCCTGGGTGTAGGCGCTTCACTTCGCCCGGCGAACTTTTCCGCGCGTAATGTCACCCGCCAGCTGGCCCAATTGCTGAACGATCCGGCCGTGCTCAGCCAAGCCAAAGGCCTCTCACTCCGCTTGCGATCGCACGATGGCATCAATGAAACGGTCGATCTGATCGAGCCCCTGATTCCCCATTCCGTCCACTGACGTAGCCGTGACTGTTAATGGACATGCAGGATGAGACGGAAGGATTGGGCTAATCCCTCACTGCTTCTAATTAATTAGCGTTTTTCGCGGGCGTGGCGGGGAGTTTAGGGTGTGGCCAAACCATAATCTTATTCAGGGGGTAGCGGGTAATAAAAAACCGCGGGCGCTTCGGGGTGAAGCGCCCGCGGGTAGGTTTTGCGTTCGGTGCCTGCGTGGCTTACATCGCCAGTTGGGCCTTGGCCGCGGCGATTTCGGATTCGGGCACTTGGTTAGGGGACATGGGGGTCAGGTACTCGGGATATGCCGGGGCACCCATCTCGGGAATGTCCAGACCGGCGATTTCGATTTCCGGGGCCACGCGGTTGCTGCCCAGGACTTTGCCGATCAGGAAGAAGATCAACCCGCCGACGATGAAATTCCAGAGGAAGCAGGCACCGGCAGCGATGCACTGTGCGGTGAATTGCTTCCACCCTGCGGTGCCATAAAGGAATCCGGTGGGTCCGTAGCTGCCGTCGGCGAAGATTCCTACACAAAGCATGCCGAAGAGGCCGTTGACGCCGTGAACACTGATTGCGCCCACCGGATCATCGATGCCCCTCTTTTCCCAGAAGAAGACGCTCCAGATCACGAGTACACCGGAGATGAGGCCGATTACGAATGCGGCCCAGGGTGCGATATAACCACACGGCGCCGTGATGGCGACGAGGCCGGCCAACATGCCGTTGCACATCATGGAAGGATCGGGCTTCTTGCCGGGATGAATCCACCACATGTAGAGGCAACTGGAAAACGCGCCTGCGGCCGAGGCCAACATGGTGTTAACCGCGACGACGGCGATGCGCCCGTCGGCAGCCAACGAGCTGCCGGCGTTAAAGCCGAACCAGCCGAAGGCCAGAATGAAGGTGCCGAGGATCACCATCGGAATGTTGTGACCGAGGATCGCCTTGGGCTTGCCGTCGGCGTCAAACTTGCCGAGACGCGGGCCGAGCAGCCAGGCACAGACCAGCGCCAGCACGCCACCTTGCATGTGTACGACCGAAGAGCCTGCGTAGTCGAGCGCTGCGACGCCGAGAGACGTTTGCCCAAGCTGCGAAAGCCATCCTCCGCCCCAGATCCATCCGCCATAGATGGGATATATGAATCCGCCGATGAACAGGCTGAAGATGAAGAAGCTGCTCATCTTCCATCTTTCGGCCAATGCGCCGGTGGGGATGGTGGCGGTGGTGTCCATGAAGACCATCATGAACAGGAACCAGGTCAACGCTGAGGCGTCATACTTGTTGCCCGAAAGGAAGAAGCCCTTCGTGCCGAAGATCGTCCAATCGTGCCCTGCGACGTTGACGGTGTAGGCTCCGTCCAGCACGGTGTTATCAAGGCTGTTGATCGCCGCAGGCACCTTGCCGTTCCCGCCGCACATCAGTGCATAGCCGCAGACGAAGAATCCGATCATGCCCAGTGCATAAACCAGGAAGTTCATGCTCATGACATGGGCGGCGTTCTTGGCCCGACAGAGGCCGGTTTCAACCAAGGCAAATCCGGCCTGCATAAACATGACCAGGAAGCCGGCGATCAGCGTCCACACCATGTTGACCGCGATGCCGGCATGTCCGGTGGCCTCCGCCAGTGCGTCCTGATTGCTGACGAGAGCTTTGAGGGTCTCGGCCGGCTGGGTGGTAGCAGCGGCAAGATCAATCTTTGTGTACCCAGCCGGAACCAGCGCCGGCGCGCTCATGCCCGCGCGAGGGTCGGGGCCATCGGCCCACGCCGTGTTGCAAAGAGCGAAAGCGGAAACGGCGACTGCGCCCAGAACAATGAGCAGCGGTAGCCACCGCCGCGTTAGCATGGCTGTTCGTATCATGGAGCTTTTCCTGTAACAAAGGTTCGCCCGACCGCCTGGCGACCGCACCAGAAACGACCGGACTTGCCCTCGATCTAAGCAATTAAGATGCCATCTTTTGAAAAGTGCGTTATTTGCTGTCAGGACTGCTTACTGATGCCCAGCCCCTCCAGGGTGACTGCGCTTTCTCTATGCACCGGTTTTGGTCGCGTGCCGGGAATGCCGCGCAGTTGCGCATTTGTTTAGACGTGCACCACCTATAAAAAAACCTCCGCAGCCAGAAGGATTGCGAAGGCGAGGGAAAAATCGAAATAGCGTTGCGTATGCCGAACAGCTCAAGCCCACTGCTTACGGAGTTCGGCGATCTGGGCGCAGGAACGCAGCAAAGGTTCAACGGCATCGAGATGCAGCACGGTGGCGGAATCGCTCTTGGCGTGCTCGGGATCGGGGTGACATTCCAAGAAAAGCCCGTCCACGCCGGCCGCCACCGCCGCCCGGGACAGCATCGGGCTGAATTCGGGATTCCCCCCGCTCTGATGCCCCAGGGCCGCAGGCTGCTGCGTCGAATGCGTGATATCGAACACCACCGGGCAGCCGTTCTTCTTCATCACCGGCAGGGCAGTGAAATCATTGACCAGCCGGTTGTATCCGAAAAAAGTGCCCCGTTCCGTCAGCATCACCTTCGTGTTGGGGTGCCCCGCGGTCACCTTGGCGATCGCCGACGCCATTTCCTGCGGGGCCATGAATTGCCCCTTCTTAATGTTCACCCATCGTCCGGTCGCTCCGCAGGCGTACAAAAGGTCGGTTTGCCGGGCCAGGAAGGCCGGTATTTGCAGTACGTCCACCACTTTGGCTGCGATTTTGGCCTGATCCGGCTCGTGTATGTCGGTCAAAACCGGCACGCCAATCTCGCGTTTTATCGTCTCCAGCACCACCAGTCCGTCCTGAAGGCCAGGCCCGCGAAAGCTCGCTTGGCTCGATCGGTTGGCCTTGTCGAAGCTGGCTTTGAAGATGTAGGTGATGCCCAGGCGGTCGCAGGCTTGCTTCACGCGCTCGGCGATGCGGAGGCAGGTGTCTACAGATTCGATCACGCACGGCCCGGCGATTACGAACAGCTTCGACGGATCCAGCTCTAGGGGTTGGGTCATGGTGTGAGCGGTTAAGAGAGCCTGTCGATGCGCAAGAGAACGGCGGATCGGGTTGCCGCATCAGAGCTTAACGTTCGTCAAGCGGCACATAAGGCGACTTGCCCGGGCCGGTATAAATCTGGCGCGGACGGGCGATGCGGCTTGTCGGGTCGTCGTGCTGCTCTTTCCATTGCGCGATCCAGCCGGGCATGCGCCCGATGGCGAACATCACCGTAAACATATTCAACGGGATGCCCATGGCCCGCATGAGAATACCGCTATAGAAATCCACGTTCGGGTAGAGCTTGCGATCGACGAAGTAAGAATCCTTCAGCGCCAGTTCCTCTAGCTTACGGGCGATGTCCAGAAGCGGGTCCTTCACCCCCAGTTTCCCGAGGATTTTGTCCGCCGACTCCTTCAATATCTTGGCCCGCGGGTCAAAATTCTTGTAAACCCGATGCCCAAATCCCATCAGCTTGAATCCCGAGTTCTTATCCTTGGCCAGTTTGATGCACTCTTCGGGTTTCAGCCCGCCTTTGTGGATCGAATCGAGCATGTCCATGACCGCGACGTTTGCCCCTCCGTGAAGCGGTCCCCAGAGCGCGCAAACGCCCGAAGAGCAACTGGCAAACAAGTTCGCCTGGCTCGATCCGACGATCCGAACGGTGCTGGTCGAGCAGTTCTGCTCGTGATCGGCATGGAGCAACAGGATCATGTTCAGCGCATGTTCGATATCGGGATCGACCAGGTATTGCTGGTAGGGCGTGCTGAACATCATGTGCAAGAAGTTGGAAATGTATTTCAACTTCGGATCAGGATAGATGAAGGGCAGGCCCAACGACCGGCGGTAGCTATAGGCCGCGATCGTGCGCACCTTGCTGATAAGCCGGGCCGCCGCCTCTTCAAACGCCTCCGGGTCATCAAGCTGAAGGAGATTGAGGTGGAAGCAGGACAGGGAGTTGATCATGGCCGAGAGCATGGCCATCGGCGGGGCGTCCACCGGAAACCCTTCAAAGTGATGCTTGAACGACTCGTGAAGGTGGGCGTTGGCGGTCAAGCGGTCGCTAAAGCGTTTTTGCTCGTCGGCCTTGGGCAGGCGGCCAAAAATGAGCAGCCAGGCCGTCTCGACAAATCGCGACTTGGCCGCAAGCTCTTCAATCGGAATCCCGCGATAACGTAATATCCCGGCATCGCCGTCGATAAACGTAATGGCGCTGCTGCACGCGCCGGTGTTGCCATACGCGGGATCGAGCGTGATCGCGCCGGTCTTGGCGCGAAGCTGGGAGATGTCGATTCCGACTTCGCCTTCGCTGCCCACAACGATGGGTAATTCGATCGTCTTGCCATCAATCGTTAACGTCGCTACTTGAGCCATGACAAGTTCCTTATTGCTGTTAGCCAATCACCCGGGTTCGCCATCAATCGGGCGGCATTCTATTGAGCAACGACTATTTGTTCAATGATGCAAATCGGCGAACCAACGGCAGATATCCGACGGATGCACAGCCACTGATCGTGCTCCTCACCACGAAAGGCCGATGTTCTCTGTAAACGCTAATCGCGTGTCGGCGATATTCTGCTCCTCTTTACGCGACCGCCGGGCAAACCAAGCCGGCATGTACCTCACCAACACACGGCGCGCCTAGAATCGCCCGAGCTAACGGGGACCAGCCAAGGAGATCGAGTTATGAGTCAGCGGATTGTATTGGTGGGGCATTGCGGGCCGGACAGCAGCTATTTGAAAATGGCCGTTGGCCGCGCGGACAAAGGTTTTCAAGTGTTGTCCGCAGACGATGCCGAGAACTTTGAATCGCTGTTGCAGAAAGGTGTTGATCTCGTGCTGCTCAACCGCATTATCGACGACGGCTTTGAGGAAACCACCGGCGTCGAGATCATCGAGCGCTATGCTGAAAATTATCCCAAGACCAAATTCATGCTTATCAGCAACTACCCCGAAGCGCACGCCGCCGCCGTCGCAGCCGGAGGCGTGATGGGCTTTGGCAAGCGAGAACTGGGCACGCCGAAGGTATCGGCGATGCTTCATGCCGCGGTCGGGAAATAAACGCACCGCAGATTTTCCGTCGGGCGCGGCGTTTCAGCACGATTATTTTGCGTAGCCTTTGGGGTGCTTGCTGAACCAGTTCCAAGCCGAACGAATAATCACTTCCGGGTCTTTGAGTTTCGCTTCCCAGCCAAGCACCGCCTTGGCCTTGGACGGATCGGCATAGAGCGCGATGGCATCGCCGGACCGCCTTGGGCCGTAGGTGACGGGAACCTTCTTGCCAGTCACTTTCTCAGCGCTCTGGATAATTTCTTTCACGCTGAAGCCTTTGCCCGTACCCAGATTCAAATAGATCGGCGCGCCGGGCGACAACTTTTCCATCGCCAGCAAATGAGCTTCGGCCAGGTCTTCCACGTGAATGTAATCCCGGACATTAGTGCCGTCTTGGGTTGGATAATCCGTGCCGAAAACCGTGATGCCCGGTCGAATGCCCGCCAGCGCCTGCAACACCACCGGGATGATGTGCGGCTCGGGGTCGTGATCCTCACCGATCGATCCGTCGAGCGCGCATCCGCTGGCATTAAAATACCGCAGCGCCGCGAACATGAAAGCTTTGTTGGCAACGCCGTTGTCGGCAAGAATTTGTTCGACCATCAACTTGCTGCGGCCGTAAGGACTGACCGGCAGTTTTCGTTGCTCTTCCGTGATCGGCACCGAATCAGGATCACCATACGTAGCGCATGTGCTGGAAAAAACGAACCGGTTGACCTTCGCCTCGGCCATCGTCTCCAAAACCGCGATGGTGGTGGCCACGTTGTTGCGGTAATACATCAGCGGATCGGAAACGCTTTCCCCGACGTAAGCATAAGCGGCAAAGTGCATCACGCCGTCGATCTTGTGTTCGCGTAGTGTGGCCAGCAGGGTGGCCCTATCGTTTAAGTCCGCAGCCACGAGCGGCACCTTCAAGATATCCGCGACCACCTTGTGCCCGCGCGACAGGTTGTCGTAAATAACCGGATGATGTCCCGCCTCCTTCAATCGCTTGGTGGTATGCGATCCGATATACCCCGCGCCGCCGGCTACGAGAATGTTCATCTGAGAAGTCTCCGAAAAAGTTAAGCCGGGGAGTATAGTCGAACGGACTGATAATTCTATTTTGGAAACTCGTCTCGCGATCAGTAGACCAACACAACCGAACTCCATGTCCCCCAAGTCGTCCATCGCATTGGAGGGCGGCAGTCCCCGCCGTCGGAATGGCCGCGAGCGTCACTGATTACCATTTCGCAAGGTGGACATCGTCCACCATCGTCCTGCCCCACGCCCTCATGCGCCGGTTGGCAGAACCCATTTTGCCGAACGCTGACGCTTGTGAGGGCTGCGGGCGGGGGCGGGGCCAGTAGGGTCTTAGGAAAGTGGTGCGCTTTTTGGCGCCAAAAAGCGCACCAAGATTTGACCACTTCCGAAAAACATAAAATTTTTTATAACCTCTTTGTGCAATAAGATTTAAGTGCATTTTGGAGCACTTCAAGTTGCGCGAATTTGCGCCAATTCGCGCAACTCTTGCCTCTAGGGTAAAGGAGCATGGTTATGACCATCAACCAGTTGATTGCCTTGAGTGTCCCCCAAGCCGCGCGGGTTTACCTCGGGGGATTAATGCCCGGAGGTGGATTCGGACTGGGCGAATCATCCGCCAAAGCCGGGCCTTTCAATGCCCATTTAGCCGCGCGCGCTTTTGTCGCGGGGCTTTCGTTCTTTGACGGCATCGGATGCACGCAACAAATGGGACCCTCCCAAGACTCCGGCGCAACCGGAAAGGTTATTTTCGCGAGACCCTTCCGATTCGGAAAGGACCCCATCGGGACCCCCTTTGGACACCATTTGGACCCTCTTTGTGCGGCGCCAAAATCGCGCAACTCGATCTCTCGCAATGAGTTATCGAAATGTGCCGGGCTCGAGTCAGCTTCCTTGCATTCCGGGCGGCTCGCCCAGGAGCGGGCCGGCCTCGGCGCGCGTCGGGCCCCGAGAAAGGCGGTCGCAGGTGCTGTTAATCCTGGCGGGCGCCCCATCGACTTCTCGTGCAGGCCACGCCGATGGCTAGGCGGGTGCCTCCGCGAGCGGGGCCTGCTCCTTTGCCCGTGCCGACCAGTCTCGTCCGGCGCGGTACATGGCTTCGGTGCTTTCAAGCGGGGTGTGCGGGGCGAGATTATTTCCTTCGCGGAGCAGGAATCGTCCACTGGCTGCGACGCCGGTGTCAAGAACGCGAGTGGTTTCTTCGTGAACAGCCTGCGGGGAAGCGTTAAGAAGCAATTCGACATGCGGGCCGCCTTGCAGGCGCGTTACCGGGCCAAGTTGCTTGCGGAGTTTGGCAAAATCGACTGGGAAGCCCATGTCAAAACAGTCGATGCGCAGTTCTCGCTGAAGCAGGGCAAAGTGTCGAGTGGCATCGCCGCAGAGGTGGACCCCGCGCGTTCCGTTGGGACTGAACGTGTCACAGAGCTTGCGATGGTGGGGCAGGACGAGTTCCTCGTACATGGGGGTGGAAATCAGCGCCACCGAATCATCGGCAAAGCCGTAGCGTTCGGACGTGAGAGGCCAGCCGGCATATTGTCGCCAGGCGGCGACTCTTGCGATGGTGGCCTCGGTGATGAAGGAGAGCAGGCGGGTGAGGCGATCGGGGTCATCGGCGGCCATTTCGCAAGTCTGGCCGGCACCGAACAGGTTGCAGGCAACAGTGAATGGCCCGTCGGTCCCAACGCCACAACCGGGCATGGTTGCGCGCACGGGCCGGCCACAGAATTCATCGCAGGCCGCCCGTTGTTTGAAATGGTCAAAGTAAGTTCGCGCTTTATTCATCAGCCCGCCAAAGGGATCGGGCAATCCGTTGCGCATGACGGATTCGGGATCGTCAACAAATGCCGGCTGGGTGTCGGGCACCTGGTCGTCGAAATATTCGATGGTGCAACCGAACCAGGCGGCTTCGTAGAAGTTCTGGAAATCGGGGGAAATGCTCCATGTCTCGGGACAGCCCAGCTCAAGATCCTGAAGCAGGTTGAACCGGCTCCAACGAGCAAACTGAAGCGCCGTATCGTACATCGCGTCAGGGTCCTGAATGTATTGCTGGAAAGTCACCGTACCCGGATTGGCTGCCGGGTTGAACATGAAATAGCGCGTGTTGGTCCCCAGAAAGATGGGCACGCGGACCGTCGCCCGTCCCTGATTGTAATCGGCCCAAAGGGATTTGACTTCAGCATTGTGGGCGTCGAAATCAAAATGAGAAAGTCGGTCGGTGCTACGGATGCCGGTGGATGGAGACATGGGACGTTCCTATTTGCTGTCGGCGTTTTGGGCACTGGCGGCGCGATCGTCACGGGACAAGCATTTGCTGTGGTTCCAATAGAAATTCCGAGACGCGTCAAGTTTTCGAGGCTCGGTATGATAGACGAGAATATACGCCCTTCGCGGGGCATCAGAAAGACTAGACGCGGTGTAATGCAATGTGCGCGACGGGTGAATAGTGCATCCGCCGGCTGGAAGCGGGTACAGCGCGAAGCCTATCAAGCCGGGCAGTGCCTGACCCCACTGATCGGCATGATCGGCTGGGCAAGATTTCGGAAAGCTCGGTACGAGTTGGGGCCGCACACGCATCCATCGGCGTTTGAAATCTGCTACATCCGGCAGGGCAGTGTCGAATGGTGGGTGGAAGAGCAGATATTCAAGGTTAAGCCGGGGCAGGTGTTTGTGACGCTTCCGGCCGAGCGGCATGGTGGGGTGGACGCGATGATGCACCCCTGCGAACTGCTGTGGGTGCAGGTGATTCCCCAGGCGCGACCAAGTCCAACCTGGAAGGCGATTTTCCACGACTTGCGCGCGATCAAACCGCGGGCGTTTGATGCTGGTCCTGACATCCCGCTTTTGTTTCGCCGATTGCTGGAAGAACATCGGCATCCCCAGGCGGATTCACCGTCGCTGATTTATGGTTTGGTGCAAACACTTCTGTTGCAGGTGCTGCGAGACGAACGGCAAGCCGAGCGGCTTAAGCGCGGCCGGCCTCTCTCGTCGCAGATCAGCCGCGCGCTGGCGTGGATGAGCAGTCGGGGCGCGGAGTCGTATAGCTTGGAGCAGCTTGCCCGCGAATCCGAACTCAAGATCAGCCAGTTCCATCGCCGGTTTCGTAAGGAAACGGGTTATTCGCCAGGCGAGTTTCGCACTCGCCAGCGGATCGACCATTCGCGGCGCCTGCTGAGGGACACACAAGCGTCGATCACCGAAATCGCGTTGCGGCTGGGATTTTCCAGCAGCCAATACTTTGCCACGACGTTTCACCGGTATGTCGGCATTTGCCCGCGGGCCTATCGGCAGCACGTCGGCTCGAACGCCGGGGAATTGTGATGAACATGCTCCAAGCACGAGGCGACTTTATCGAGGCTCATGGGACGTGTTCGAATGTGAACTCGGCGAGTGTGGACGCTGCCGAGGCAAAATCACTGACGATGCGCACGCCGGGGAATTGGCTTTTGCATTGCTCGACCTGCGATGGATCGTCGTCGGGTTGCCCCCACATCCCGATGATTACACGAGTTTCTGGGAGGCGGCGATGCAGCGTGTCATAGAGCCGGCGAAGTC
>JBBQSU010000044.1:0-24552 GCA_038234815.1 Tepidisphaerales bacterium
ATCGCTGCGAAGATCCCTGCCACCTTCGGCGCGTTCTGCCTCTTCCGATTTGTCGCCGCCGCTCTGCCAGACGATTGCCCAAGTCCGAATCCACCCCCAAGCCATAACCCCGCCGCGTAAACGCGCGCGGCTTGCTGGGCGGGCCAAGTCATCAAGTATTGGTTGGTCATTAATGCAGTCCTTTACCCTACGGCCAGAAGTTGCGCGAATTTGCGATAATTCGCCCAAAATTGCCGCAGGAAAAATCATAAGTGTTTGACATAACAGCACTTAAAATTTTTAGAAATTCTCAAAATGCCCAAAAGTTTGGTGCGCAAATTGGCGCCATTTTGCGCACCAACTGGCAATTTGGGTAAAAGGGGCGCTTGTGAGGCACGGGTTTTTTTCCACCGGTTCGCCCGTGCGTGTTCAACACCACTCGCCGCCCGGCTCGGGTCGGAACACCCAGGCTCCGGCATCTCCACGCTTATCCGCGACCGCGGGGCGTACTTACCAGCGAGCCTTTTCATCCCTGCCTCAGGCGCTACCCCAATTCGGCGGACCATTTCCGTTGATCCGCACAGCGCCGCAAAAAGGCAGAGGCTTCACCAGAATCGCAAATACAAATCGCCCGCGGCGAGGGCTGAAATAGCGGTAAGGCCACAACAGGAAACGTCCCACTAATGTGCCCCTTGGCGGGCCATGAAACTTTCGGCCGGTCTTTGCGTCAAACGGTGGTAACCCATCAAGGAGTTGTCTATGAAACGACCGCTGATTGCCTTTCTGACATCGATTGCCTGCTCTTTCACGCTCACCGGCGCGGTGCTGCTGTTGCAGAACGACCGGGCTGTGGCCGACGGCGAAAAGGCCGTCCCGGCGGATCCGGCCCTGGCCCGCTTAAAGACTGCGACGGCCGAGATCGCCGTTCTTCCGAAATCGGACGCAACCTCGCTCGAACCCGCCGAGGTGCGCGTCATCAACCTATCTGAAGGCTCACAGGAAGTGGCCTGGCAGATTCGCGTGATGTCGATGCCCAAGCCCAGCCCGATGTCGCGGACATGGTCGATGCCGACAATTCTTGAGGTGGTAAAGGGCACGAGTCCGCTGCCATCTCACGAGGCGCAGACGATCGCTGTTCACCTCACCAAGGCTCCGCCGGCCGGGTCGACTCTGTCGTATGTTGTTCAGTCGGGTGACCAATCGTCATCGAACCTCGTGCAGTCGGTTGACCAATTGTCCGCGTCGATGCCGGGGCCCATTGCGCCGAAGGTTGGGGAATAAATGTCCCGGCGATGGGCCAACGTGCTGGGCATACTGCTGGGCGTAATCTTCGCGGCGATGATGGTTCAGTGGGTGAACCATCGTAGCGGGGTGCGTCACACCAGGGGAGAAATTCTCTCCGAATGCGACGGATCGATCCGCGAGATCGTCGTGCAATACGTATCCGGCGCGGATGGGGCGCGGCAGGTTCTCGCCGCGTTTCTCAGGCAGTTGCCGAAAACTGTCAAGATCCACCTCGTTTGTCCCGATTCCGCTGCGTATGACGAATGGTCTGCCGGAGGAGAAACGGATGCCCGCCGGGCGCAACCGATTTCCGTCGGGCACGACATGACGGCATGGTCGCGCGACCGATGGGTCGCCTTGAAACAGCCGGGTGCCAATGCGACCTTTCTGTTTCATCCCCGCGCCGAGGCCGGCGCGGACGCCTGGCCGCAGCGCGCCGGGGACCAACAGATTGCCAGCGATCTGGCACGCTGCCTCGCCCCTGCGGTGCGAGACCTGCCCAGCCGCCTGCTGTTCGACGGCGGGGATTTCCTCACCGACGCCCAGACCGTCTTCGTCACCCCCGCGGTTTGCCAGCGCAACAACGTGGGAACTTCGGCCGACATGCAGCGTCTGTCGGACGAACTGCAGGCAGCTTTCAGCAAGAACATCGTCTTCCTGTCCGACGCCCCACCACACCACGTCGGCATGTACATGGCGCTTCTGCCCGGCAAGGTGGCCCTCGTCGGCGATCCATCTTTGGCATTGCAGTTTGTGCCGTCTCTGGCCACCAGCGTATTGGCAAGTCCCGATTTCAGCCCGGATACCCAGCATCAGTTTGATGCCGTCGCCGAAACCGCGCGCCGGCAGGGGTACCACGTGGTTCGCATCCCGACGGCGGTCGATCGGGATGGCAAGACGTACCTCACGTACGTGAATGGATTGATCGATCACGAAGGCGCCAACAGCGTTGTCTACATGCCCACCTTCGCCGGTGTCGAAGCCTTGAATGCCGCCGCCGAGCAGGTATGGCGCGACCGCGGGTTTGAAGTCCGCCGTGTCGATTGCACCGGCGTGTATCGGTCCTTCGGCACGCTGCATTGCCTCGTCAATGTGTTGAAACGGACCTAATCGCCCGTGCGTGCGCCAATGCGTGCGATCGGCAACTGAAGGGGACAGGATCCTTAACGCCCTGCGGGGCCAACGGTATAGGAATGACTGAAGGGGATGCAGTTCGTTATAACGGTCCGTCGCTTCGCTTGGCTTCGTATGGGGGCGGCAATGCCTGTGGCGAGGACTCGGCCGGCGGCGCGTCGGGTTGCTCTCCCTTGCGGGTGACAAACAGCACCGCGGCCGTCCAGGTGGGTACGAGGCCGACGTAGGGGATCATCTCGGTGACAAACGCCGGCAGAAGCACAATATGCCACCCCAGCAACCAGACCAGCGCAATGCCGACGGCGACATCAATCACGTCGTCGCCGCCCCAACCGAAAAGCGGTGACAGCACGATCTGCACGAGGTCGGCGGTGATGGCCAGCGCGCGGGCGGCCCAGATGCGCCCGCGGGTATGCTTTGGAGCTAAGAAACGCTTGAGCATGAGTCAACTTCCCTTGGGCAGATTCAATCGCGCAATAAAAAGCTGCTTCGACTTGTCGCTGGTCCGGCGGCTCGACCACATCAGGAATTTGCCGTCGGGACTGACGACGGGCTGGTCGTCCGCGCCCCGGCTGAAGGTGATGCGCGTCAGGCGCTTACCCTCAGCGGTCATCAGTTGGATGTCGTCTTCGCCCGGCGGGCCTGCCGAAAAAAGCAGGTGCTTGCCGTCGGCATGCCAGACGGGACCGGTGTGAATTCCCTGGCCGTCGGTCAGGCGGTGCTCGTTTTGCAGGCCGGCGATCGCGCCGTCCGGGCCGAAGCGCAGTTCTGCGAAGAAAATCTGGAATCGCCCGTCGCCGCTTCGATCGGAGCGATATACCAGGTGCTGACCGTCGGGTGATAGACTCGGCGATTGGTCATCCCCGGCAGAGGTCACCAGCGGGATGCAGCCGGTGCCGTCGGCGCGCATGGCGAAAAGATCGACATTCCCCGATCGGTCGCTGGCAAACAGGACCGAGTGGCCGTCGGGCGTGAGGATGCAGTGGGAATTGAAGCCTGTGGTGCCCGTGAGCGGGTGCCGGGCCAGATCGACGATTTTTCCCGGTTCGCTGGCTGCAATGGCGCCCAGCCAGCCGTCGGCGCGGAAAATGGCGCTGCCCTGCGTGGTTTTGCGATCGTCGGGCGGTGTGGCCGCCGAAGTGAGCGGGTCTGCTGCACTCGGGCCGGCATTGGCCGCTGTTGAGGCGAAGTAAATGCTATTGCCGTCAACCGAAAAGCAGCCGGACCGATTGCTTGAATGCTCGGGCGTGATGCGCACGGGCCGGCCAAGCCCGCGAATCCTATCGGTCTTCTCGGGGATGGTCATTCCGCCGGGCAATGGCGTGGCGTAAACCGGCCGAAAGGACGATTTATGTTCGACCCAGACGTACTCCAACTTGGCCAGGTACACCTGCGGATCAGACTCACCCGTCGGGATGCCTTGGAACATGATCCAGTCGCCGTCCGGGCTGAAACGGGCCTCCCCGGCCTCGCTAAACCCCGCGGTCAACTGGTGCAGATCGCTCAGGCACTCCCGTTCTTCTCGGGTGGGAAAGGGATTGTGTTCCGGCGCGCAGCCGATGATCCCAGCCGATCCGATCAACAGAAAAAAGCCCAGGAGGAAACGCATCGTTTGAACTTTATGAGCAGATGGTGATTTCATCCTTTTCTTTTGCGTGGTTCTGATGATACTGACCACGGTGTTAACCGGGAAGCGCTGGATCGTGGGACGCCGGCGCACGGAGAGACGCCATCTCGAATGCCGCTGAACGAAATGGTCCGGGAAAGCCTTAGACAGGCGTTGAACGTGGTCGAGCGCCACGACGTGGGCAGTGCGCGCCTGGCCGACGATGCCGACCGACTGTGGGATCGCGTGCAGAGCTTCATCGCCATGAACCTGGTAAACCCTGCCGGCGTGCAGCGCGAGGCGCTGGAGATCGCCTGCCTGGCCGTGCAGTTGCCCTTGCGACAGACCAAAACGCCCGTGACCGGCAAACTCGGCCGGACCAACCTGCGCGACCGCGCCGAACACGCCGCCGAGATGCTCATCGGCCTGCTGCAGGGAAAAATGGACGACGCCCAGCTCGATTCGACCGCGCGCATTCTCCACGAAATGCCCCAGCGGCAGCCGGTGCTGGACGAAGCCAAATTGCTTGCCGATGCCATCAACCTCGACGACTTTAGCGTAACGGGCGTCATCAACCAGGCGGTGCAGCTTGGACTGCAAGGCTCTGGGGTAAAGCAGTTGATCGAAGGGCTGGAGAAGCGGGCGCAATACGGCTACTGGGACGCGCGCTCGAAGGAAGGATTTCACTTCGAGCCGGTGCGGCAGATGGCCCGCAAGCGCCTGGAAGGTGTACGCCATTTGGCAGCGCAGTTGCAGGCCGAAGCCGAAGAGGACGCCCGGCGATGAAGACGCTGCTGCACGCCGCCTGGCTCGCGGACATGACCGGCCCGGCAATCGGGGACGCCGCAGTGGTCTTCGATGCCGGCCGGATCATCGGCGCCGGCGACTTTCGAGCCATGCAGGCCAGCCACCCCGATGCCTCTATCACCGATCTCGGCAAGTCGATCATCCTTCCCGGACTGATTAATGCCCACACGCACCTGGAACTGAGTGCCTGCGCGCCCGGGGAGGCTGCGCCCGAGCGGTTTATCGATTGGATACTGAGCCTGTCTGATCGGCGGAAGCTGGGCGATCGAACGTCCGAGCAAGCCGCCGCGGCCGCGACGGCTCGGGGGATCGGGCAGTGCCTGCGCTTCGGCGTGACGGCGGTTGGGGACATCGCACAGAATGCCCAGGCAGTCCGGGCGGTGTTGCGCGACGGGCCGGTACGGTCGGTCAGTTTTGGCGAAGCCGTGGGACTGGGCAAGAGCAAGCCCAAATTTGAGCAGCGATTGCAAGCGGCGCTGGACGAATCGGCAGCAAGCCAACGGATGCGCATCGGCCTCAGTCCGCACGCGCCTTATTCGCTCGATCTTGAAAGCTGGCGCAGGTGTATGCGCTTGGCTGCGGAAAAACACCTTCCCATCACCACGCATTTGGCCGAAACAACACACGAAGAAGAATTCCTGAAAAATCACACCGGCGATTTCCGCGAACTGCTCGACCGGCTGGGCTTGTGGGAAGAGTCGATTCAAACGCTTCCCGCCGGGCCGGTGCCTTTTGCAAAGGCAATGGGCCTGCTCGATCAACCCAGCCTGCTGGCGCACGTCAACTATTGCGACGACGACGGCCTTGCGCTTCTGGCCGCAGGGCAGGCCAGCGTGGTATTCTGCCCGCGGACGCACGCCTATTTTCGGCATCCCCCACACCGGTGGCGCGACATGCTGGCCCGTGGGGTGAACGTTTGCGTGGGGACCGACAGCGGGGCCAGTTCGCCGGATCTGAACCCGGTGGACGATCTGCGCCTCCTGCATCGCCAGTCGCCCCAAGTCCCGGCGATCGAGCTTTGGCAATTGGCAACAACCCGTGCGGCCAAGGCGTTGGGGATGAGCCACCTCGTCGGCACGCTCACGCCCGGCAAGCTCGCGGATTTTGTTGTCTTCAAAGCCGCCGGTAATGACCCGCTGGCCGATTTGCTGGAGGGAGATGCACTGCCGACAAGGGTTTACATCGCGGGGGAGAATCAATCGACGAGCATGGCGTCGCCGTAGCTGAAAAAGCGATACTGTTCGGCGACGGCCGCGGAATAAATGCGGCGTTGCTCGGTCACGCCGGTCAGGGCCGCGACCAGCGCGATCAGCGTACTGCGCGGCAGATGAAAGTTCGTAATCAGGGCATCGACGTGTTTCCACTGGTAAGGCGGGAAAATCAAAATCCGCGTGCTGCCCGATCCCGGCATGATCGGTCGATCGATCGGCTGACTTTCCAGCACCCGCGCTGCTGTCGTGCCAACCGCGATGACCCTGCGGCCCTCGGATTTAGCCCGGTTGATCTGCGCCGCGAACTCGGGGCTAATGCAGAAGCTCTCTTCATGCATGTCGTGTGCTTCAAGTGTATCGCAGGCGATGGGCTTGAAGGTTCCGATACCCACGTGCAGCGTGACGAAGGCCTGCTCCACCCCGCGGGCTGATAGCTCCGCAAGAATTTCCCGTGTGAAGTGCAGCCCGGCGGTGGGGGCGGCCACCGATCCGGGAGCCTGGGCATACACCGTCTGATAACGTGCCCGATCCAGTTCATCACGTTCGTCATGCGATTTGCCACGCTTGATGTACGGCGGCAGTGGCATCCTCCCCACGCGCGCCAGCAATTCGATCGCGGGAAGTGTGCTTGAGACGCACAGCGAATACTCGCCTTGACCAAATGCTTCCGTGATGCGCGCAGTAACCTCAGGCGCATCAAAAAAATTCAGCGTTGCATCCGGTCGCAATCGGCTGACATCGCGCAGCAAGACCCGCCATTGCCCGGGGGCGTCTTCGTGCATGAATAGTCCCTCGACCAGTCCGCCGGTGCTTTTTCGCAACGTCAGGCGCGCGGGTATGACCCGGCTGTCGTTGAATACCAGAAGGTCGCCCGCGCGCAGCAATCGCGGCAGGTCCGAGAATAGGCCATGCGAAATCGCCCCGCTGGCCTTTTCGTAATGCAGCAGACGAGAAGCAGTGCGGTCGCTGGCCGGCACCTGGGCAATCAGGTGCGGGGGGAGCTCGAAATTCAATTCTTCGGTTCGCATCGGTCATTCAAAGGCAGGTTGTAGCCTCAGACCCACGGCTTTTACCCCGGAGTGATGAGCCAACGCAACATCCGTCATAAACGGACTCGGCGCGCTCGCGCGCCCAGCACGCGGGACAGTTAATTTTCGCCTGTTTTTTAGGACGTTTGCCAATGATTTGCGCGATCGCGCAGTTCTGGCGCGTCCCAATTTGCTTTGACCGTGGTACTCGTGGCACCGGCGCAAATCCAACTTCTCACCGCTACGCTGGACCTCCAGCTGGTGCGCCTGCTCCGCGATGCCATTCGCACCGCCGACATCGAATCTGCACGCACTCTGCCTCCGGCCAATGCCGCCAATTCGAGCGCCGCACATTGCGTCGATCGCTTTGAATCGCGACAAGGGATTCATTCGACCCCTCGTTATGAAGCACGGCCGGTCATTCACCCTGAACCACGCATTGAAGTTTCCACCAGCAATCTGCCGACGCAGGTTGAGTCGGCGCCAGTGCCCAGCCATGCGCGTCCGCCGGTGTGGAAGGTGCCGATCTGGAAATCCGAGCCGGCGAGTCAGGTGCAAATTAAGCGCATCATCTGCAAGCCCGATGTACGTCGTAGAGGAACGCTGATTGATCTTTTCCTGTAGTCGATCGCCATCGACTCGAATCAGCCGAATGAAGGAGTCGAACATGCTCGAGTCGAACCAGGTTGAGGAACTCATCTCGCTGGCCACTACGCTGGATCGCGCCGCGTTGACACGTCAGTTCCGCAATTATCGTGGGAATTTCCCGATCGATTTCACCGGCGAATTTCTGGACCGCACCCCGCTCGAACGCCTGCAGCACATTTTCGTCGCCATGTGCCTGCAAAATCAGCGCCTGCCCGATTTTGCGCCATCTTCAGTTGCGGCCTGAACCTTCCTGCCCCTCAGCGGCGGGGGTGATACTTTTCGTGGATCGATTTCAACCGGGCCTGATCGACGTGGGTGTAAATCTGCGTGGTGGCGATGTCGGCATGGCCCAATAACTCCTGCACCACGCGCAGATCAGCACCCCCGCCAAGCAGGTGGCTGGCAAAACAGTGCCGCAAGACGTGCGGATGCACTTTCAATACCGCTCGTTTGGCCATCCGATCCACCAGCATCCACAAGCCGACGCGCTCCAGCGGGCGACCCGTGCGCGAGACAAACACGCGGTCAGAGTGCCGCTTATCGAAGCGTGGGCGGTCCTCGGCAATCCAGCGTTGCATCGCCTGGGCGGCGGGCTTGCCGAACGGGACGATCCGCTCTTTCATTCCCTTGCCCAGTACGCGCACGCAGTTCACCTGTAAATTCAGATCGCGCATGAGGAGGTCGCAAAGTTCACTGGCCCTTAGTCCCGAGGCATAGAGCAGTTCGAGTATGGCCACGTCGCGCGACCAGAAAGGGGATTCGGGATCAGGTGCGGCGATGAGTTGATTCACCTGCGCCCGGCTCAACACCATCGGCAGGGCCTGCTCCGGTTTGGGCCGATCGAGTTGCTGCAGGATAAAGTCGGCGTTTTGTGTATCGGCGGCCAGAAACTTTAGAAAAGCGCGAATCGCCGCCAGGCGCCGGGCCACCGTCGCCGTCGCTTTTTTTGCCCGCGATTGCTGCTGCAAATAGGCCCGAAAATCATCGGCCTCGGCGGAGATTAATGTTTTGTCGAAACGGTCTCGCAGGAATTCATCGAGATCATCGAGATCGCGGCGGTAGGCGTGAAGGGTGTTGCGTGCCAGGCCCCGCTCGCTGGCCAGGTGAAAGAGGAACGCTTTTAGTTCGGGCAGTGGGCTGCGCGGTTCGGTCGCCACACGGGCCGGAACGCGACGCTGCCTAGGTTTATTCGGCATCAGCTTTCCCGAACGATAACAAACTCGGCCATGCGGTCCAGCATCCGGCGGGCTTCGGTGTCGGGCAGATGGGCCAAAGCGGCCCTGGCCAGGTTCACCAGTTGTTTGGCCCGGTCGCGAGCGAAATCGAGCGAGCGACTGGGAGAAATCAGGTTGCGGATGCGCTCGTTCTTGTCGGCATCATTGCCGGCCAGCAACGACCGAAGCAGATCACGATGCTCCTGCGGGGCCGTGCGCATGAAGTGGATCATCGGCAGGGTCATTTTGCCCTTCTGCGCATCGATGCCCAGCGTTTTGCCGACCAGGCTGGTGCTACCCACGATATCGAGAATGTCGTCCTGGATCTGAAACGCTTGACCGAGCCACAAGCCGAAGTTCTCCATCTTATTGACCAGTGCGTCGCTGGCCCCGGAAACCTTCGTCCCCAGCGAGCAGCAGACGGCCGTCAGCACCGCCGTCTTGCGGGTGATGATCTGCAGATACGTCTCCTCGTCCAGGTCCCAGTTGTTGCGGTTGTCGATCTGCAGCAATTCGCCTTCGCAGACCTGGTTGGTCACCCGGGCGATGGCCCGACTGGCGAACTGGCTGTCGAGGCTGGAGCAGAGGTGATAACTGTGGCTGATGAGATAATCCCCGAGCATCACCGCGGCCTCGTTGCCGCGCAGGTGGTTGATGGTGGCTCCCTTTCGCCGCAGTTCGGCTTCGTCCAGCACGTCGTCATGAACGAGCGTGGCCATGTGGACCATCTCCACGACGGTGGCCAGGGTGATGTGGGCGTCGTTGAGCGGGCCTAAGGCCTTACCAGTCAACAGCACCAGGCAGGGCCGGAGCATTTTCCCACGAAACCGGCTGACGTGTTTGACCAGTTGATTGACACAGCGCATGTCGCTGCCGAGTTCCGTGTGGAAACGCCGGTCCACCTGCTGTAATTCTTCGCCGATACAATCGGTCAGATCGGCCAGTAATTGGCTCATACCCTTCTCCAGTCAATCCAGAGTATAAGAGTGCCCGCCGAGCCATGCGACTGGCTCCTGTAAGTTTCGAAAATATTGAAAACCGGTGGGTCGGACGCAAAAAAGTTCTGCCGGTTCAGGTGCGGATATGGAACTATCGGACGGAAATACGATCGGCGCGCGCCGGCCGCTGGTGGAATTGCTGCTGCTGGCCCTGCCCACGGTTGCGCAGATGGCGTCGTATACACTGATGCAGTTTGCCGATCGGTGGATGCTGGCCCGGGTGGGAGAGGTTCCCGCTGCGGCCGCGGGAACTGCCGGAATCACTTTTTTCTGCGTGCTGGGTTTCGGTTTTGGCGTACTGCTGGTCATCAATACCTTTGTCAGTCAGGCGATGGGCCGAGGGGATTTGAAATCGACCGGCGCGTCGATGTGGCAGGGCGTATGGTTTGGGGCGGGCTTCGGCATGTTGTCGTTGTGTCTGATCCCACTGGCGCAGCGTATTTTTTTGGCGATGGGACACGAGCCGTTGGTGGCGGCGACCGAGGCGACGTATTTCCAGATTGTCACCTTGGGCGGATCGGTCAAGCTGGTGACGATCGCCATCAGCCAGTTTCTATTAGGCCTGCACCGGCCCACGATCGTCTTTCTCGGAACCGTCGTCGGCATCTTCGCCAATGTGTTGTTTAATTGGATGCTGATTTATGGCAACCTGGGTTTCCCGGCAATGGGGATTGCCGGCGCGGCCTGGGGCACCAACGCCGCTGTCACCTGCGAACTATTGGTGATGGGATTGTTTGTGATGCGCAAGGCGTTTGTCCACCAGCACGGCCTGGGACAATGGCGCGTGCAATGGGACAAGATGCGCCTGCTGCTCAAGATCGGCATCCCGGCGGGGTTTCAACTCATCTGTGACATCACCGCCTGGATGATCTTCATGAACGTCATCGTCGGCTCGTTCGGGACGGCGGCGCTGACGGCCAACAGTTTTGCGTTTACTTACATGCACGTCTGCTTCATGCCGGCGGTGGGCGTGGGCACTGCAGTGACGGCGCTGGTGGGAAAATACATTGGCATGGGCCGGCCGGATATGGCCCGGCGGCGCGCCCATCTCGGCTTTGGTGTCTGCGCCGTCTACATGGTGGCCGCGGGGCTGATCCTTTACGCGTTTCGGTTTCGATTGATCGGACTTTTCACGCAGAATCCCGAAACCATCCAGATCGGGGCGCACATCATGCTGTTCGTTGCGCTGTATCAAATCTTCGACGCCTTGTTTGTGGTGTATGTCAGCGCGCTGCGCGGCGCCGGCGATACCCTGGTGCCCGCGGTGGTGCAGGCCATTTTGGTCTGGACGATCGTGGTGGGCGGGGGCGCGTGGGTCGTGCATTTTGCCCCGGATTACGGCATCGTCGGTCCCTGGGCACTGGCCACGGTTTTCGGATCAATCTTGGGCATCTTCATGTTCTGGCGATTTTCCCGCGGGCGGTGGGAATCCATCCGCCTGCATGGTCACACGGCTGGGGCGTCGGATGAGCCGTTGCCGGTGCCACCGGTGTAGCGAAGCGCTCTATTCGCATAATTCATCACCACCCAAGGCCGGCCATCGGCTAAAATGCGATCATGCGTCTCCACACTGCACTTGCTGCGTTCGGGATGTTTTTCCTTTCCGGTTCTCTTCAGGCCGGAACGGTTCTCTGGTGGGAAGCGGAGAAGCCGGTCAAAACCAATTTCCCCTCACGGTCGGATTTTTCACCCGATACATTCCCGCAAGCCCGGCATTTGCTGAGCGAAGGAAACTGGCTCAGCGCCAGTGGCCCGCGCCGGGGGGCGGGGCTATTTGCCAAATACACCGTCGAAATCGCCACCGAGGCAACTTATGACCTGTGGGTGCGGAAGTTTTGGAATCACGGGCCATTCCGCTGGCGGTTCGACGACCGGGAGTGGACCGACGTAGGCACCAACATGCCGCTGGCCGACGACGTCTCCCTGCGAACATACGTCGGGGCCAACTGGGTGTTCCTTGGCACGGTGAAGTTGCCGAAGGGATCGCACGATTATGAGATTCAACTGACCGCAAAGTCCGGCGAAAATAACACCAGCGGTTTTGACTGCTTTGTGCTGGCCGACGGTCCATTCATCCCCAGCGGAAACCGCAAGCCGGGTGAGAAATCCGGCCGGGCCGAGCCGGGGTATTTTCCTTATGAACCGTCGATCGACAATTTTTCATCCGATGCGCTATTGGACCTGCGGGCACTGAATGAAAACGTCGCCGGTGAGTCGGGATTCGTGAAAAAGGCCGACAACGACTTTGCACTAGGCAGCGGAAAGCCCGTTCGATTCTGGGGTGTCAATTGCAGCATCGATAATATCCGGCAAAACCCCCGCTCGGTGGATTACCTGGCCCGGCGGCTGGCGAAGGCCGGGGTAAATCTTGTTCGCTTGCACGGCAAGCTTTGGAAGGATTCCAACATCGAGCGCTTCGATCCGCAGAACCAACGCGACCTGCATCGATTCGTTCAAGCCCTGAAGAAACAGGGCATTTATGTCAGCCTGAGTTTTTACTTCCCGCTTTGGTTTGAAGCCAAAGATGCGCAGGGGCTGGCAGGCTTTGACGCCAATCAGAACAAAAAGCCGTTCGCGGTTCTATTTTTCAACCCGCGTATGCAGGCGCTGCATCGCATGTGGGTAAAGCAGCTTTTGGAAACCCCCGGCGAAGACGGCTCGGCGGCGCTGGGGCAGGACCCCGCGGTGGCGTTCGTCGAGTTACAGAATGAAGATTCGCTGTTTTTTTGGACGTTCAATAAAAAGAATATCCCACCGGCGCAGTGGCAGATGATGGAAGATCAGTTCACGCAGTGGATGGTCGAGAAATATGGCTCGGTAGCCAAGGCGCTGGCTGCGTGGGGGAAAAGCGCCGGAGACAAGGACGACCGGGCCGATCATCTGGCGATGCTGGAGATTTTCAATCTGACCGGGCCGGCCTTGAAAAACGCTTCTGCCGAGCGGGTTCGCCGCGTCGGTGATCAGGTGCATTTCATGGCGGAATTGCAACGGGGGTTTTACGACCGCAGCATCGCACAAGCCCGGGCTAACGGCGCGCAGAATTTATTCACATGCAGCAATTGGATCACGGCTGATGCGCCTGTTTTGGATGCCATCGAGCGCTGGACGTACACCGGCGGGGATTTTGTCGAATCGCACGGCTACTTTGGCGGAAAGCATGAAGGCGACGGCGCCGGGTACAGCGTGCGCGTCGGGCATCGCTATGAGGACCTGGCGGCGGTGCTGGTGCCCGATCGCCTGCCCATCCGTGTTTTCAACACCGAAGGCTATCCGATGCGCATCAGCGAGATCGGCTGGACCCCGCCCAATCGCTTCCGATCCGACGCGACGCTGCTGGCCAGCGCCTACGGCTCGCTTCAGGGGCTGGATGCGCTGGACTGGTTCATCGTCGGCAGCAACTACCTTTTTGACGCGCCCGGCCGCAAGTTTGACGTAAGCGGACCGAGCATGTTGGGCACTTTCCCCGCAACGGCGTTGGCATTTCGACAGGGGCTGGTGAAGGAGGGGAAGGATGTCATTTATGCGGTGGTCAATCCCCAGGATCTGTTTGCGATGAAAGGATCCGTCGCCGCGTCGGGACAGGCGCTGGATGCTCTGCGCGCGGCCGACGTTCCGACCGGGACGCCGGGTGAAGGCGCGTTCAATCGGTTCGATCCGTTGGCGTTTTATGTCGGCCGGGTCACGCGGGCGTTCGGCGACGACGCCGCCAAAAGTCGGCAGATGCTTCTGACGGATTTTATCGACCGGCAGAAAAAGGTGGTGCGCAGCCTCACCGGCGAACTGGGCTGGGACTATGGCCGGGGACTGGTCCGCGTGGACGCGCCGTCCGTACAGGCCGCAGCGGGTTTTCTGCAACAGGCCGGCCGGATCGACCTGCGCGACGTGGGAATCGAATCCGCCAATGAGTTTGGGCAGATTGTCGTCATTTCGCTTGATGGCCAGCCCATCGCGCAATCACACAAGCTATTGGTGCAGGCGATGACCGAGGAAAAAGCGCTTGGCGAAAAAGTTGAAGCCGGGGTGATTCAGTCGCTGGGAAGCCCGCCGCCGGGCGTGAAGTTGATTGACGCAAAGCTGACGCTTCGCAACTGGACGGGCAAGGTGAAGGTCCAGCCGCTGGACGAAAACGGCTATGCGAGTGGGGAATCGACCCAATCGCCGGCCGACAGTCTGCAATTGCCCGCCCGCGCGCTGCACTGCATTGTCAGTCGGTAGGCCAGGGCCGCAGCGACGTGCCCGCATCGACCAGGGTGCTCACCATTTTTAGATCGACGGCAACCGGTTGCGCCGGTCAATGCGGCGCGGGGGCATCCTGCGCGGTGCCGCACGGCCCGCCGTCGTTGTTGTGCTCAATCCGATGCGCGCGACCGTCAAAACTGAGCGGCTCGGTGTACCAGTGGCTCATTTCTCGCGTGCTGCCTGGCACGTAGTGGCAGATGAAGCTTCTGCGGAACCGGGTCTTGCTGGTGTTGGGCGTCGAGCCGTGGATCACGCTGCCATTGAAAAACAGCACGTCCCCGGCTTTGAGGTTCTGCATGACCGGTTTTTTTCCCGCAGGGGGTTCGACGTGATCGCTGGTGAAGTAGAGTTTGGGATCGGATTTTTCAGGGCAGGCGATGTCGAGGTCTTGGGTTCGCGGCACGCACATCATCCCGCCGTTCTCGGCATCGGCATCGTCCACAGCCACCCAGGCGGCCATACACGTGCCCGGTTTGACCCGAAGGTAGAAGTTGTCCTGATGCAAATCCTGTCCGCGTGCCCCGGGCGGCTTGAAATAGAACATGCTCTGGACGGCAAAAGGCTCCTCGCCGAGGAGTTCGGCCAGCACGCGCCCGATACGACGGTCCAGCATGTACTTCATCGCCACCTCGCCCACCGGCGTGCCGGGATGGCGATGTGGGTGCATCATCCGCGGATGGAACGCCAGCGGATCGGCCGCATCGTAGCCCTTGGATGCAGTATCATCCCGACGGATTTCGGACAACCCTTCCACCGGCCCGTTTTCATTGGCCTTCATAAACGTCTCACGGATTTCGCTAATTTCCTCCGGCTTAAGCAATTGCCTGACGCAGACGTAGCCGTCAGCGTCGAACTGGTGGTGCTGTTCCGGCGTCAAAATCGATTCCCAAGTGACCTGGCTCGTATCCGCGGTTTCTTTTAGCATTTGCATGGTGTGAAATATACCTGTCCCGTCCGTTCCACCGAATAGTATCTTCTGCTAAAAACTTATAACATTCTGCTTCAATGACTTCTCCCCTTCCGACCCCTCATCCGGCCGTTCGCTTTATCGCCACCGGGATTTTTAATGAAAAACGCGGATATCGCATTGTCCGGCCTCGTGGAACCGACGACTGGCTGATGATCTACACGACCGGAGGAATAGGAAGATTCGGCTATGGCAACCAGGACTTGGCTGTTCGTGCCAATGACATTGTATTGCTCAAACCCGGCACGCCACACGACTATGGCATCGAGAACACTTCGGACAAATGGGACTTGATCTGGGCGCACTTTAACGCGCCGGTGCAATGGCTGGCGCGATTGGATTGGCCGGCGGTGGCACCGGGCTTGATGCACTTGCACATCAATAGCCAGTCGCTTGGGAAAAAAGTCGTTACGCGGCTGCGCCAAATGCACGCCCTGGCCCAGGGTTCGCACCGCCTGCGCGAAGAGCTGGCTCTTAATGCGCTGGACGAGGCTTTGCTCTGGTGCGATGAGGCCAACCCCCGGTGCCAGCAGGCCCGATTAGACGACCGAATTCGCCAGACGATGGAATTTGCCTGCCAGCATCTATCGGACAGGCTTTCGCTTGATGGATTAGCCGAATCTGCCGGGCTGTCGGTGTCTCGCCTGGCACACTTATTCCGAGAGCAGACTGGCCTCACCCCGCAGAATTATGTCGAGCAGCAGCGCCTGACGCGCGCCTGCCAACTGCTCCAGTTCACCAGCAAAAGCGTGAAGGAAATTTCCAGCCAGGTGGGATTCCAAAGCCCGTTCTATTTCACGCTGCGGTTTAAGCGGGCGACGGGGCAAAGCCCGCGGGCCTGGCGGGCGGGGCACGGCACGGGGACCGGGCCGCGAATGCCCGGGCGCAAACGTGCTAAACCGTAAGAATTTCCTTCTTCTTCAGTTCGATCATTTCGTCGGTTTTGCTCTCGTAGGTTTTGGTCAATTCCTGAACGTCTTCTTTGCCCTTCTTGGATTCATCTTCGGTGAGGATTCCGCCCTTTTGTTCGGTTTCGGCCAGCTTGTTGGCGTCGCGACGGGCGTTGCGAATGGCGATCTTCGCGGTCTCGGCAAAGCCCTTGCACTGACCGGCCAGTTGCAAGCGTCTTTCCTGCGATAGCGACGGCAGATTCAATCGCATCTGCTTGCCGTCGCTGTGCGCGGTCAGGCCCAGTTTGCTGTCGTTGATGGCCTTTTCGATCGCCTTCAGGTCTCCGGGGCTGAAGGGCTTGATAAGCAGTTGCGTGGCTTCCGGCACGCTGATGGCCGCGATCGATTTCAAATCCGTCGGCGAACCGTAATAGTCCACCTTGATATATTCCACCAGCGCCGGCGAAGCACGGCCCGTGCGAATCCCCCGCAGCTCATGCCGCAGGTGATCGATTGCTTTTTCCATCTGCGCTTCACAGTCAAACAGGATGTCTTCTAATGGCATGGTGTCCTCGTTTCCCAGTTGTATGAAAAACCGTCGAAGTTCAAGGCCGTTTATTTCGGATTGATCCGCGTACCCACGCGCTCGCCCCGAATCACCCGGGCGACGTTTCCTGGAGTCTTAAGATTAAAGACCACCAGCGGGATTTTGCTCTCCATGAGCATCGTGACGGCAGTCAAATCCATCACCCGCAGGCGCTGCTGATGCACCTGCTCATAAGTGATTTCCTCGTAAAGCGTCGCGTCCTTGTTCTTTTTCGGGTCTGCGGTGTAGATGCCGTCCACCTTGGTGGCCTTCAGCAGCACATCGGCTTTGATTTCCGTCGCGCGCAGGCTGGCGCAGGTATCGGTGGTGAAATAAGGGTTCCCCGTGCCTGCGGCCAGAATAATCACCCGGTTCTTCTCCAGGTGACGCACGGCGCGCCGGCGAATGAACGGCTCGCAGACGCTATACACGCTGATGGCCGACAAAACCCGCGTGGGCTGGCCCATCTTCTCCATCGTTTCCTGAAGCGCTACGGCATTCAGCACCGTGGCCAACATGCCCATGTAGTCGGCAGTGGCCCGGGGAATATGACCAGTCTCGGCAAACGTCGCCCCTCGAATGAAATTCCCCCCGCCTACCACCACCGCCAGTTGCACGCCCATTTTCGCAACGTTCACACACTCTAAGGCAATCTGTTCCAACTGCGGGGCTTCAATTCCAAATCCGCCTTCATTGCAGAACCCTTCCCCGCTGATTTTAAGTAAGACGCGCTTGTAAAATGGCTTGTCCGCCGGAGCGGGGTTGGTGTCGGGCATGGGCAGGATTATACGCAAGCCTCGGAGAATCGAAATGGCACCGGAAGGGGAGATGTCATTTTCAACGCCGGCGTGATTTTCCAGGCGTCGTGATGATAAAGCGACCGAGGCGCACCCACGCGCCTCGGTCGTTTCGAGATTCATTGAATGTTTCGGTCGCAACCTTAGCGGCCGTAGTAGTAGGTGGTGCTGCGATAAGAATCCCAGCCGCCATAGCTGGGGCGGACGATGACTTCCGGCTCGCGGCACGGAACGGCTTCTTCGACGACGGTCGAGCGGTAAATCACCCGAGTCTGCGGATAATAGGCCGGCGCTGGCTCATAAACGACGACCGGCGGAGGGCAATAGACCGGTTCCGAATAATAAACCGGCGGAGCGTAGTAGACCCGGGCCGGATAGCAGGTGCGCTCCCGATAAACCGGCCGGCAATACCCACCACTCGAATAGGAAAATGAGACATTTCCTGGTGGCGACCAGCACCGCCCGCTGCCAAATCCCACCGAAATGCTGAATCGATCCCGCGCCTGAGCCTCGCCGCTCAGTAACGCCACTAAACCCAGAACGACAATAAAGCCAAATCCATAACGCATAAAGCTCCTGGACAACTCTATTATTGTAGACACCTGGGCAAGGCCGGGGTTAGCAGCAAGTCCCTCAATTCAGAATAGTAAGCAATGGTGACGTAAACGCGAAAAACGCTAAATTGATGCCAGATCGAGCTTTGTAACCATTTTCTGGGAAATTTTACGGATGTCAGAACTGCCCAAAACTTTGCGGATTTTTGAGGACGGCATCACCCAGGGATTGCACACCGGCGGGCAGTTGTATGTTTCGCTTGAAGGGGCGAAAGTCTGCCATCGGGCCATCGGGCAGGCACGGCAGGGTGAGCCAATGACCACCGATCACCTCATGCTTTGGATGAGCGCCGGCAAGCCAATCACGGCGCTGGCGATCGGACAGCAGATTGACCGAAAGACAATCACGCTCGACACGCGCATCGCCGACGTAATCCCGGAATTCGCAGCCAACGGCAAAGGTGAAATCCGCCTGCGACACCTGCTCAGTCACACCGCGGGCTTTCGCGGGCCGCTCAACAGCTTTTCCCCCGGTGACTGGGACGACCTGATCCACCGCGCGTGCCAACTGAAGATCGAACCGGGCTGGGTGCCCGGGGAAAAGGCCGGATATCATGTGGCCAGCAGTTGGTTCGTATTGGCCGAGATCGTCCGCCGGCTCGACGGCCGGCCGATCGAGCAATACGTGCGCGACGAGATTTTCCTGCCGCTGGGGCAGGAGGATGCCTGGGTCGGTATCCCGGAAGAGCGCGTCATGCAGTATGGGAACCGGATCGCCCGGGCAGTCGAGACCTCGCGCGGCTGGGCCGACGACAGTCTTGTCTATAACGAATTGAACGCCGTCGTGTTGCCCCGGCCCGCCGCCAACGCCCGCGGGCCAATCCGGTCGCTTGGGCGCATCTACGAATGTCTTCTGGCCGGTGGCGCGCCCATCGTCTCGCCGCAGATCGCCAGATCCTTTACCTCGCGGCAGCGCCATGGCTTGCTCGATCACACTTTTAAAGTGGTTCTGGACTGGGGGTTCGGCTTTATGATCGATTCCAAGCAGTATGCCGGCCCGCACGCTTATGGCTATGGCGATCATGCCGGCCCGGACACCTTCGGCCATAGCGGGAATCAGTGCAGCTGCGCGTTCGCCGAGGCGAGGCACGGCCTGGTGGTGGCCTGGGCCTGCAACGGCCTGCCCGGCGAGCCGGCCCATCAATCCCGCCAACGCGCGATCAACACGACGATCTACGAGGAACTGGGCCTGATGTGAACCAGCGGCTTGCGGATTCGCAGGTGAACCCTCACCTCGGCCCGTGCGCCAATGCAAATCAACGCGATATCCTCTATCATACGCGCGAAGCAGAAATTCAATTTTTCAGGAAACAATTATGATCGAACTTGCCTTCGTGGGCTGCGGACACATTCATACTCCCGGTTTTGTCAACATGCTGAAAAAGCGGAATGACGTGAAGGTGAAAAGCGTTTGGGACCCGATGCCCGAGCGCAGCGCCTTTCGCGCCAAGGACCTGGGCGCGACCGCCGTCACGGATTTGAAGGAGATATTGAAGGATTCTTCAATCGGCGGGATCATCGTCTGCTCGGAGACGAGCCATCATCAGGAACTTGTCACGGCCGCAGCCAAGGCCAAGAAGAATATGTTTGTCGAAAAACCCCTTGGCATGGGTGCCAAGGACGCGCAGGCGATCGCCAAACTGATTGAAAAGGCCGGGGTGATTTTTCAGACCGGGTATTTCACGCGCTCCAGTCCACAGTATCGATTCATCAAGAAGTTGATCGACGAAAAGGCGCTGGGGCAGATTACTCGCATCCGCGGAAGCAATTGTCACTCCGGCGCGCTCGGTGGCTGGTTTGACGCCAAGCCTAAAGACCCCGCCAACGACTGGCTCTGGATGACCGATCTGGCCCGCTCGGGCGTGGGGGCGTTTGGCGATCTCGGTACTCATCTGCTCGACGTCATGATCTGGATGATGGGGGACGTGGACAAGGTGACGGCACAAATTGACAACGGCACTGCCCGGTACAAGGGCTGCGACGAAACCGGCGAAGGGCTGCTGCGGTTTAAGAACGGTGCGATCGGCACACTGGCGGCGGGTTGGGACGATCTGGCCAACCCCATGCCGTTTTTGATCAGCGGCACCGAAGGCCATGCCGCGATCATCAACAATCAGCTGCACCTGACGAGCAAGAAGAAGCCGGAGTTTGACGGCACGGCGCCCGTGCGATCCTCAGAGATGGAAGCGAGCCTTCCGCACGCGTTTGAGCTGTATCTGGACGCGCTGGTGGGCAAGAAAGTCCCCCTGGTATCGGCAAAAGAGGCGGCCTATCGCAGCACGGTGATGGATGCGATGTACGAAGGGGCGCGCACCGGGCAATGGGTGAAAGTGAAATAGCCCACTTGCTTCGTTCGAAGAATGAATTCTCGCGCGCCCTGCTCAAATGGTATCACACCGCGCGGCGCGATCTGCCTTGGCGGGCAGCGCGTGGGACGTTGCCCGAGCCTTATCACGTGCTGGTCAGCGAGGCGATGCTCCAACAGACGCAGGTGGTAACGGTGGTGCCTTATTTCCACCGGTTTCTCGCCCGGTTTCCGACGATCCAGTCGCTGGCCGAATCGAAGGAACAGGACGTTCTGCGGCTGTGGCAGGGACTTGGGTATTACAGCCGGGCGCGAAACCTGCGCCGGGCGGCGCAAATGGTGTTGGCGGAATTCAGCGGGGTGATTCCCCGCATCCCCGAGGAGTTGCTTCGGCTACCCGGCGTGGGTCGATACACCGCCGGGGCGATCGCCTCATTGGCACACAACATTCCCGCACCAATACTCGACGGCAATGTCGCGCGGGTGTTATGCCGGATAGACCGGATTGACACCGACCCTAGAGACAAGGCCACGCTGGCCCGACTGTGGCAGCGGGCCGCGGAATTACTTCCCGCTAAACACCCTGGGGATTTCAATTCGGCCCTGATGGAATTGGGCGCGACCGTTTGCACCCCGCGATCACCGAATTGCCCCGCCTGCCCGGTCCGATCATTTTGCGAAGCGCGCCAGGCCGGCGAGCAGGAATTGTTGCCGATCAAGCGCAAGCGTCCGCCATCGCCGGTGCATCATCGCACGGTGGTGTGCGTGCAACATGCCAATAAATGGCTGATCCGGCAGCGGCCGATGAAGGGCCGGTGGGCAGGGCTGTGGGAATTTGTCACCTTCGAAACAGCCGATGAAGCTGCCTTGCGGCAAGCGCTGCGCCGTAGCGGTTCTGTGATTGGTCCGCTGGCGCAGCTTGCGCGTTTTCGCCATGCCCTGACGCATCGCCGTTATGAATTTGAAGCATTCGTCACCACCGCCAAGAGTTTTGATAACGGGACATGGGTGACGCTGGACGAATTGGCGACCTATCCCCTGCCCGCGCCTCACGTAAAACTTGCAGCGTTGCTGCGCCAGTTGCCTGTCCCGTCAGGCGATCGCCGAAAGGTGCATTGACAGCTGCCGCATCGCCAGTGCCACGTTGACGTTGCTATCGAGATATTGCTCGGCTCGAACGATCGCCTCGATCGCGCCGGCCAGCCCATCGAGCCGATCCAGTTGCCCGGTCTGGCGAAGCCGGGTGCGTAGGTGCTCGGCCGCGATGCGCAAATAGATGTTGTACCCCTCGCGGGTTGCCTGGGGCTTGCTTGAAAGCTCGTCACGCTCCAACTGCTTATTGGCGTAGTCATCGGCGTGCTTCTTGAACCAGTCGGGCAGGGCGTTGGTTTGACCGGAATCAAGCATGGTCAGAAGCTGCCTGGCCGGGGCGATCACGCCGTCCTGAAGCCATTTGAGCGCCAGCCCCAGCGAATGCCCGGCAAACCGCACGGCGTCGCGGGCGTCGGCCAGATCGAACTTCCTTGCCGCAAGTTCCTGCACCACGCGATCGGCACCCAGCCAGCCGAAGCGGATCACCTGGCTCCGGCTGCGGATCGTCGGCAGAAGGAATTCCGGTGAATCGGTGAGCAGGATGATGAGCGTGCGGCCGATCGGCTCTTCCAAAGTCTTTAGCATCGCATTCTGGGCCGGGATGTTCATCAACTCGGCCTGCTCGACGACGAACACCTTTCCGCGATTCATCATCGGTGTGCGATCGGCGCGCTGAATCAACTCCTTCCGAATGACTTCGATCGAGAGTTCGATTCCCTTGGACTCGCCGGTCTTGTCGTGATAGCGAATAAGCTCTTTGGTGATGACGTGATAGTCGGGATGATTTCCGGCAGAGAAAACCACGCAGGCGGGGCATTTACCACAAGGCTCGGTGCCCTGCGGATGATCGCACAGAAATAGCGCTCCCAGCGCCCGCGCGGTGGTGGCTTTGCCCACACCCACCGGCCCGGCAAAGATCATTCCGTGGGGCAGCCGGTCGGCACGATAGGCACGCTCGATGGCGTCGATAGCAAGCGCCTGGCCGAAGATGTCTTTGAAGGATTGCATTTCGGCCTTGCCTACTTGCCGCTCGTGACCGCGGCCCAGATGTCCTCGTGTACCTCTTGCACCTGGCGGTCGGCCGCGATCAGCTGGTAACGGCTCGGGTCGGCCTGCACCTGCTTCAGATAATTGTCCCGGACCTGCTCGTGATATTCCACCGACCGCTGTTCGATCCGGTCTTTCACCACGCGGCTCACGTCCTTGCCAAAGAGTGTGTCGTTGCGATGTTCATACTTAGCCTGCACGCGGCTGCGACTGACAGCGACGGGCATATCGAGAATGAGCGTCAGATCGGGCCAGCGGCCGGCAATGGTCACCTCGGCCACCGCCCGGATGTCGCCGGAGGTCAGGCCGTCCCCGCCCAGTTGATAGCTTAGCGTGCTGCTGACGAAGCGATCGGAGATCACCAGCCTCCCCGCATCCAGCGCCGGTTGAATCGTCTCTTTCATCATCTGTGCCCGCGCGGCCATGTATAAAAGCATCTCGCAGCGCATGGCCATTTCCAGATGGTCGGGGTTAAGAAGGATCGCGCGGATCATCTCACCGATCCGCGTGGTGCCCGGATCACGAATGTTTAAAACATCGACACCGTGCTGCTGCAGGCGGGTTTCCAGCATTTTCGCCTGGGTGCTTTTCCCGCACCCTTCCCCGCCGTCAAAAACAATGAATTTCCCGCGCAGTTCGGTCATGGAAACTGGAGTTTAGCGTGTTGATGCCCGATGAGCCAAACGCTTGGCGCTACAGAAAATAATCCGCCTGAAGATGGAAATGCGCCGCCCGCTTGCGGACGTGCGCCTTGCTGGGTTGCCGCTTGCCGCGTAGCACCATCGATGCACTGGGCCGGCTGCCGATGATGTCGCCGAGTTTGCTTGAAGTAGTCTGGCTGAATTCCATCAGGGCTTTGAGGCGCTGGAGGGGAGTGCTTTTGTCGGGAGGGTCTGGATAATTTGTCTGCTCATAGGCCGACAGCAGATCAGACATGATCGCCAGATAATCGTCCTGATCGCGCGTTAGCGTGAAGCCCGCCATCGCAAAGACGATTTCCTCGACGTTTTGCTCGTCCACATGATCACGGATGGGCCGCGGCGGATAGAGCCGTACGAGGCCCGGGTAATCCTTGGGCAGGGCGGTGAAATTTAGGTTTGAAGGAGCGTTTGTTTTCATAGCGCATCCTTCCACGCAGCTCGGTCATATTAGGCATGCGTAAGAAACATCAGGACGAAAAGTTTTTGCCTGTTGTAATGCACTCCGGCCACGAGGCGAAAGCGATTGCCCGAAATGTTGAAGATCACTACCGTTCGGCCGCTGGCCACACGTACCTTATCTGCCGATGAAAACTCCGCTCGCAAGTCGGTCAAGCTGGTCCATTCCGCCCGCCTTACGATGCCAAGCCATCGTTAATCTCCCCGACAAACCAGATTATGGCCGCGGCAATCGCGAATTTCCCGGCCGTACTTCCTGCTGTCGGAGGACGGGGGATTACAGATTCTCCAGTCGCTGCTGCTTATCGGCCTCCATCAGCGCGGCGATGAGGTCGTCCATTTCGCCGAGCATCACCGCCTCGAGGTTGAAATTCTTCTCGCCACCACCCTCGCCACCCAAGCGGTGATCGGTGCAGCGATTTTGCGGGAAATTATACGTGCGGATGCGCTGCGATCGGTCGCCGCTTCCCATCATGGCCTTGCGGGCGCCCATTTGTTCGCGGTGTTGTTTGGATTGCTCGGCCTCATACAGCGTGGCGCGCAGCAGGGCCCAGGCGCGCTCTTTATTTTGCGACTGGCTCTTGTGTTCCGTCATCTTAAAACGCAGACCCGACGGCTTATGCAGCAACTGCCACCCGGTCTCCACCTTGTTCACGTTCTGCCCGCCCGGCCCACCGCCGCGACAGCCCGATTCCTCCACGTCGCGGGGGCTGATCTCGATCTTTACGTCGGCCATTTCCGGCAGAATCGCCACCGTCGCCGCCGAAGTGTGAATCCGCCCCTGGGCCTCGGTTTCCGGCACCCGCTGCACTCGGTGTCCCCCGCCTTCAAACCGCAAATGCCGAAACGCCCCCTTGCCTTTGACGTTGATGATCACTTCCTTGAAACCCCCACGCTCGCTGGTGGATAAGTCCGACACCTCAAACCGCCAGGAGCGCTTCTGGCAATA
>JBBQSU010000045.1:0-24301 GCA_038234815.1 Tepidisphaerales bacterium
TTTCTTGTCGAGAAACACCCCCCGCCCGACCCACCCGGTATGGTCCGGTGGGTATGTGGTGAGCTTTTTGCCCCAAAACACCGCACCAAACTTTTGGGCAATTTAAAAATATTTAAAAATTTTAAGTGCTTGTCTAACAAGGGCTTAGCATTTTTGCCCTCCCGAAATCTGGGTGAATTCGCGACAATTCGCGCACCAAAGGACCATAGGGTAGAGGGCTATATTTATGACCAGCAGACAATTGATCGGCTCGACTGCTTTGTTACCCGCCCGCCAAGCGGCGCGGGGTTTCGCCGCGGGGTTCTTGGGCGGTGGTGGATTCGGACTGGGGGAAGCGTTCGGCAAGGCGCAACCTGCAAACGCTCGGTTCGTCGGTCGCGTGTGTGCTGCGGGGTTTTGCTTCCTTGAAGGCATCGGAGGGGCGCAACAAATGGGACCCTCCCAAGACCGCGCCGGACACGGAAACGACCTTTCCGGAACACGCATGGGGCCTGAAGGGGACCTCTTTGGGACCCCCTTTGGACCCCCTTTTTGCACCCAAGCGGGCGAGAAATATGCAAATTTTCCTGATATTCGACGAAATCCGGTTCGCGGCGACCAAGCGTGTTCGCGAAAGGGTGTTCGACGCTGGGAGAGGCATGTTGGCGACGGTCAGTTCTGCAAGGCCGCCGCCAGTTCGGTCAACGGGGGATCGGCTTGTCACCTTGCGGTGGCTGGCCAGACAGACCTGAATCGGACGATCGGATCTCGGACGGGTTTGCGGGTAGCGGTGCTGGCGGAGAGGGGTACCACGGTCGTTGGGGATCACGGCGGCGAGACCACTCAATTTTCACGGGCGATATTGGGAAATCTGGCGGACGGGAGAACGCAACATTGGCTCGCATCAACATGCATAAAAAGCACAGTGCCGGCTATGGATGAATTTCAGACCCGCTCTTATCCAGCGCGGGGAGGGACGCAAATGCGTTCGGCGCGAGGAGTGAAAACAATGGGCCCGAGTAGATTCGAACTACCGACCTCGTCCTTATCAGGGACGCGCTCTAACCAACTGAGCTACGAGCCCGCCAAAGCACGGTTTGTACCGTGCTGGGGGACGGGAATTGTAGAGAAACACCCGGTCGGGTCAAGAGAGGTGCGGGTGAGGATTTGTGGCCGGGCGTGGCAATATTTTGTACGTGGTGGCGGACGCAGCGGCGCTGCCCTTCGGCCTGTGGCCGGACTCGGGCCAGAGGCGAAAGCCACTGAAGGAGGATCGGGCCGGATGGGAATGCCCCCTCGAAAAGTGACCATGCCCCTCGTGGGCCGGCGGTGGAACGATTTGGAGGTTATATGAAACAGGCAGCCCCTCAATCAGATAGTCGAAAGACTTTATTCGGGCTGGTCCGGGAGCTGGGCCATTGGCGCGATGAACATCGACGGGCGCTCGCGGAGATGGGCGCGTGTGCGGTTAAGTTTCGGGCGATGGGTGGACATTTTTTAGGTCGTCGGCCCATTCGGGCTGCTGGTCGGCGGGCATGCAACAGGCAAAATCGACGGAGGTATCGAATCGGAACCAGTCATGGGATTGATCGGAATCGGCCGGCAGGATGACCAGCCCGCCACGGAGTTTATCGGCCAGACTGAGTTGCATGTTGCGGGGGGTCAGTAGCACGCTGGTGGTGCCCGACTCGGCGAGCTGGCGTCCTTGGGCCAGGAGAGCTTCGGCGGGGTGAGTCTGATTGAGCGGAAGATGCGCCAATGTTGCCAGGAGATCGCGGCGCTGCCTTTTTCCGCGATTAGGCGCGATGGCGACCCAGTGGCCCGACCAGGCGCACAAGCCCACGGACAATCCCTGGGCCAGGGCGTCGTTGGCCAGTGAAGCGGCGATGGCGACCGACCGCTCGACCAGGATGTGTTCCTGAAGCGACCGCTCGGTGATAAAGGTATCGACCAGCAACATCAATCGCGGAGGTGAGACTTGCGTCATTTCCTTGCTGACCAGCACGCCCGTGCGGGCCGAACGCTTCCAGTGAATCCAACGTGGATTTTCACCGGCGCGGTATTCCTTCACGCCGTAAAACTCGTCCAGACCTCCGCGGCGCGGGCGGATCGTCGGCCCGGTTTTTTCGGCCGAGAGGCAGAGTTTGATCACCTTGGGATTGACCTTTGCCAGCGCCGGAAAGATGGCGACGGTTTCGTGTTCGCGTCGCTCGATCGCCCGTTTGATAAAACCGAACGGGAAGCTGGTGCTGAGCTGATGGCGGCCCAGTTCATACAGCCCGCGACGCGTGGGGATGACTTCGACGGGGACCACGGCTTGGTTCCGGGCGGCTGCATGAAGCACATAGCAGATGGGCTGGCGCGTAAAGCCTTCGGCGCCGTCGAGTTCGGCAATGGTCACCGAAAGACTCGGCCAGAAGAACTTGGTGTTCTTGACCTCATAAGTGATAGCGACCACTTCGCCGACGACGAGGTGTTCGGGAATCTTACGGGACATCCGCAGCCCGCGCAGCACCCTGCGGCTGATCCAGCCGCTGACGAACAAGATGCCGATCATCAGGCCGAAGACGCCGAAAAGGAGGTTGGCCTGAGAATTGATCGCGGCCAGGCCCATGAACATCATCATCGAACAATAAACCAGGCCGGTGAGGGAGAAATCGAGGCTGGGCCTGCGGCGCACGGGAGTGGCATGAACGCGCGGTCGCGGTCGCATGAGCGAGGAAAAAGCGCTGAACCGCTGGCGAGTTTTGCGGCGCTGGTCGGAAGTTGGAAGGGTCGTGGTCGGCAATGACTTGGCCTTGTCGGATAGTAGGCAGGCACCGGTCCTGCCGGATTAGCGCGGGGCCGGCGTTTTGTCCAGTATCGACTTGAGCACGCGCCCGGTGGCGTTTGCATCGCCATTATGCACATACGTCTTGCTGACCACCCGATGCCCCGAGACAGCGATGAAAAGTTCCTTGACGTCGTCGGGCGTGACGAAATCACGCCGGTGGAGCAAAGCCGATGCCTGGGCCGCGGCCGTAAGGGCCAAAGCCCCGCGCGGCGAAACGCCCAGGTGAAGGTCTTCGTGATGGCGGGTGGCTTCTACGAGATCGAGGATGTAATCGGCGATGGCCAGATCGAGTTTCACATTCGGCACGCGGTCCTGGAGCATCACCACCTCGGCCGCGGTCATCACGGGCTTGAGCGCGTCCAGCACCGCGCGTCCGGGCTTGGTCAGCAAAATCTGCCGCTCGCTGGTGCGCTCGGGATACCCCAGGCCGATGCGCAGGAGAAATCTGTCGAGCTGGTTTTCCGGGAGATAGTAGGTGCCCTCGAATTCGAACGGATTCTGCGTGGCCACCAACATAAACGGGCGATCGAGGGGCATTGTGGTGTTTTCAAAACTCACCTGCTCCTCGGCCATGGCTTCGAGCAAGGCAGACTGAGTTCGCGGGGTCGTGCGGTTGATCTCATCGGCCAAAACGATGTTGGCGAAGATTGGACCGGGCTTGAAATCGAAATTTTGCGTCTGGGTATTATAGATGGAAACCCCGAGCACGTCCGATGGCAGCAGGTCGGGCGTAAGCTGGATGCGGCTGAATTTGCAGTCGATACTGCGGGCCAGCGCACGAGCCAGCACGGTTTTGCCCACGCCGGGAACGTCCTCGATCAACACGTGGCCCCGAGCCAGCAGGCCGATGAGCACCAAGTCCACGGCAGCGGCATGCCCGAGGAAGACGGTTCGGATGTTGTCTCGCAGTCGATCCAGTAACTGGTATGGCACGATCCACCCGGGTAAGGAATGACCCCGTAACGCTGTTCTACGCCGGACGCATTCTACCATTAAGTACGAATGATTTGCACGCGCGCTCAGGAGTTATCGAAGATCATAAAGAGAGTTGTCGGGAGAGAGGAAACCGGTCCCGGGTGCAACGCCCTGACCCGCGGTCAGAGCGTCGCGCCAGGCGATGCTTTCGGCGTGGCCATCGGCAAAACTGGCGTTGGTTTTTTTGCGGTGCCGAAAGCCCTGGGTTCCGCTCGTCGTTGGAACCACGCCGTCACTGATAAAGGTGCTGGCCACCGGCGAGCGCATGTATTTGTTGGCACCGGCCGCGTACTGCCCGTCACCAAATAACACCGTCGCCGACGGACAACGGACTTGGTTTACCTTCGCCGGAGGATCGAACAGCGTTCCCACTTTCCCGCGGCCTATGTAGCTTGTGTTGTAGTTGTATCCGGTAAACTTCTCAGCCCCTGCGGACATCGATTTCCCGTCAAACGATGGACACTGCTGAACCTCCATGATCGATTGACCAGACCAGAGCAGCCCAGGACGCGCGGTCTGCGTGTACGGCGGGGCCAGGAGCGTGACGATGGTAAAGTCCCACTGATACGCATAGCCGAGAGTACCGTCGGAATAACCCGGCCCGATCGCCGGCGGGTAGGAGCCGTTGTACAGGATCGCGTATTCCTGCGCCGCGATCGTCATCTGTCGCAGATTGCTCAGGCACTTGATGCTCTTAGCCGACTCCCGGGCTGCCACCAGCGACGGGAGCAACAACGCAACCAACAGGCCGATGATCCCGACCACCACAAGCAACTCGATCAGCGTGAAAGCGTTACTTTTTTGACGGTCGATCATGGCGATTCATCCGGTTGCGGGCAAAACCAATAGTGGATCGCGCGGGCCATGCGCGCCCGCTCGGTCGTGAGTCAGGCTCGGCGACGCCGGGCCATGAACGACAGCATGGATATCAGCAAAATTCCGCTGGCCGGCTCAGGCACGGACACGACATTCACGCCATCAATGAAGAGGTCCGCCGATTTATAAAAGATCGGATCGTTGTAATACCTGCTTGGTAGCGAATTTGCCGTCGAGCCGTCGGCTAAGCGCCAGAGCGGATCACTGATGCGGATGAACTGGATGTCACTGAGACTCGCAGATTCGGGCACAGCCAACCATGTTCCGCCGGCCGAGCCGTCCAGTAGGGTTGAAATCTGTCCGCTGAACAATCCATCCAACGCCGACACCCCGCCGGCAAACGGCTTGTCAAAATCGCTTGGCATCAGCGGATCGGGAAAATCATAAGGCGTGGACTGATTGGCATATCCCTGCGTAGGCGTGCTGAAAATGACTCTGCCCAATGAGACGAACTGCCCCGACGACGCGGCCACCTCCACCACCGCCGATCGCTCGGCGCCGTATTCAGTGAACGCAAAAGTGCGGGCGGGTTTCTCGGCCCTGCCGGAATACGTCGGGTCGTTCAACGCTGCAGTGGTGAAAATGCCGATCTGCAAGCGACCGGCGACGACGATCGGTTCGGGCAATTGCAGCGTGATATGCCCGCCCACCCCCAGGTCGACCAGTTCATTTTCCTCATAAGCGGGGTTAAACGCCGTCACTGGCCCGAGCCAGGAATCGCTGATCCCACTGATGCGGCTGGGCTGTCCGAGAGCGGCGAGTGGATTGCCATAGCTCTGCCCCGGTGTTTTAAAATTCACCGTCCCCTGTACAAAATCTGGGCTACCGGAAACCGTAGGAATCGACGAGACAAAAACACCAAACGAACTCGACATCGGCACCATCAAGAAGATCGCCGCTGCCACAAAAAGGGGGGGAAAGGAACGACGCATAACGATGCACCTCGTGCCGATTCGCGCGGCACTAAACAGAAAACCCTCGACCAGGCGAGTCGTCGAACGCTATCGACGAAAGGCGCGACCGAGGGCCTGAAGGCATCGTTTGCAAATAGACAGCGGGAAAAAACGGCGTGGTGTCGAATGAATTCAAGACCGGCCGGCCCGTGCCTGCAAGCGCATTCAGCCCGGCCGACCCATGTCTCGCGAGGTCGAATCCGAACGTCCGCCGGCGCAACTTGCGCCGGTCGGCAAACCCTTCAGGCCGGTCTTCTGACTCAGGACATTTCGCGCCCCGCCTTCCCGTCATGCCTTCCGGCAAAACAGTGGCTGAAATGGGGCGAGCGAAAAACAAAGTCCTACTACAGCGGCGCGTCCGTGGCGGAATTAAACCGCACTTCCCTGGCAGGCCGGAAATCCGGCCCACCGACGAAAAACGTCGCCTGAAGGTTCATACCAAGGTACTGCCTCGACGGGTAATTGCAACCCTGTCGGGATCAACAATGTATCGGCGCAGTGCCGAACTATTTCTGCGACACCAGCACTCCCGGCCCGGCCATCTCGTCGGGCCAAATGATTGCATTTTCGAAAATTGCAATACTACTGCGATCGGCAAATTAAGTGGGCGGGACACCGAACGCTGGGTCACTCGGCGCCGCCGGCGTGCCGGGGATCGCTGGGGTGCCTGGCTCTGTAGGCGAAGCCGGCGCGTTGGGCGAATTTCCCGGCGCCGTCGCCGGGGCGGGGGCCGGTGCCGCCGGGGGTGGCGGCGCGATCTCACTGGGCAACGGCGGCAGCACCGCCGGCGGGTTGGCCGCCAAGGCCTCATCCCGGGCCTTCACCGCATCACCCAATTTCTGATCGGCCGAATTTTTATCCCCATCCGCCACATTAAACTGTGCCCAGGCGTAAAGCGTCAGCATCCGCTGAACCTGTGCCGCCGTCGTGCGATCGACCCCACTCGTGCCCTGCGCCACGCTCAAAAATCTGTCACTGGCGGTCTGGAACGAATGTTCCGTGTCCCGCCGACCGTCTTCCACTTCCTTTTCCAGCCCGGTCTGCTCCATTTCCGCAGGGGCCTTCATATCGGCCTTGACCAGGATCGGCGCCAAAATCGTCGATAAATTCTGGCGTTCTTTTGCCGATTGGAAACCCGCCGCCTGTACTTCGGCCAGCGTGCGCTCGGCCATGCCTCGCTGCAATTTAAATCCGCCGGCGTCGAGTACCGAAATCAACATCTTCCACGTTGCCGATTCCGGCGCTTTGGCATACGTCTCCTCGCTTTGCTTTTTCTGCAGATCGGTCCGCAGCATGTCGGCAGCGGTGGCGGCGTCACCGAAATGCGTCGCAGAGTCATTCAGCTTTCGTTCGGCCGTTTCGCGCAGCCTGGCGATATCCGCCAGCAGCGCGTTCGCCTGCGCGGCTTTTTCCGCCAGCGATTCGGCCGGTACTCCCGCCTGACCTTCGCCCGCCGGCGCGCCCTTGCCTTCAACCAGCGCCTTCACAATCCCCTTCTGCTCGGCAATTTTCTCTTGCACCTTTGTCCACGCTTGCCCGAGCAACGCCAGCTGCTCTTCGTAAGCCGCAATCGTCTTTTGCAAAACCTCCGCCTGCCCCTTTGCAACGCTCAGGTCATGCTCAAGCGGCTTTAAAGCCAACTGGTTCACATCGATCTGGTTCTGCATATTCGCGGCGGCTTTGCGGAAATCCGCACCCTTCTTATACAGATCCACCGATTCCTGCCCCTTGGCCGCGCTCGATGCCATATCGGCTTGCGAAGCATCGGCCAATGCCTTGTCGAAATCCGCCGACAATGCCTTGTTCGCATCCTTCAGTTTGTTGATCTCCCCTTCTAGCCGGGCAATATCGGCCTTGGTGGCCGTCTCCGTGCGAATCACTCCTTTGCCGGTGGTGATCCATTCGGCCTTGCCTTCAGTCCCGCGGGCGGCAGCCCGTTCGGCTTGCAGCGATGCGACCGTCTTGGCCGGATTGCGTTTTTCAAACCCGGCAACCAGTGTGTTGCTGTTGCCAATTTCGCCGGCCAGGCGATTCATCTGCATGACCAGTCGCTGCAACTCGGCGTGTTTCGACATCAACTGGTTCACATCCAGGTTGGCCGAATCCATTTCAGCCTGACCCAGCGCTGCCCGTGAAACGGCCTTGGATGCCTGCCCCGCCGCTGATTCCCCGATGGTCTTTTCCAGCGTTGTAATGGCGGCGCTCACGCTGGCATCAGAATAGCCGGCGCGTTTACTGGCGCTGTCCGCGACCGCCTGCTGCACGCGCTTGTCAGCCTTACCGGTGTCGGTATCGCAGCCGGCGACAAACACCGCCGCCGCAATCAAAAATGCCTTGGTCATCGTTTTTGCATTGGCCTGCATGGATGGATCACTCCTGTTGTGGTTGGATTCTGGCGAAAATCCGTTTTGCCTGCTGGAAAACCAATTCTCTCTGCCTGTGGAAATAATGTCAAACACCCGCAAGCTCGCCAACATCACGTCTCTGAAAGTTTTCATCAGGACCGACAAAATCGTGTGATGTTGTCCTAAAGCAGGCTTTTTCGGGGAAATTCGGCCAATTTTCAGAATTCGCGCCGGAAAAAGGAGGTCCAAAGCGGGTCCAAAGGGGGTCCCAATGGGGTCCCAAAGAGCTGCAACTGCGTTCCTGCACTGTCTCCGCCAAGGTTCTCTAAAGGCCCCAGAGGTGTCCCCTTGGCTTGCCCCTTCATCCTGGGCCGACCCGGCAGAAGCGCAGCGAACCGAAATTCGACAGGCGATGCCGATCCGGAAGTTAGAACTTGCTTTGGTCATTACATATATCCTCATCCCCTATGGGTCCGGGTTGCGCAAAATGGCGCAAAATGGCGTGCCCAAACCCGCTGCAAAATGGCTAACCCTTTGCGAATGCTCGACTTAAAATTTTTAATATTTTTCAGAATACCGAAAACGATGGTGCGCAAATTGGCGCCAATTCGCGCACCATCCCCGCCGGAGCCTCGCAACATCCGTAGAAAGTGCGCTCGCAGGCCCCAGCAATTTGTCGGCGATTGAATCTCCCAGCCCATTCAATTATACGTTCGTTGATTATGCGTTGGGTGATCGGTGATGTTCATGGGATGTTCCGTCCGCTACGCACGCTGCTTGAAGCGATCGATAAATGTGACCGGTCGGCGCAGCTGCTTTTTTGCGGCGATTTTGTCAATCGCGGGCCGGATTCACGGCGGGTGCTCGACCTGCTGATCGGGTTATCCAACGCGCGATTCGTCCGCGGAAATCACGACGATATTTTCGACTTGATCCTGAACGGACAATGTTATGCCGAGAACGCGGCCAATGGCTCGGCGATGCGGGCCTTTCAATGGTTCATCGAGTACGGACTGGACACGACTTTTCACAGCTATGGTGCCGACTGGGACTGGCTGCACGCGACCAGTCACAAGCCGACGAAACAGCGATTGGCATCGCTGGCCGACTCGGTGCCCATCGAACACAAAGCCTTCGTCCGCAGCCTTCCGCCGGTTATCGAAATGGACGATCTATTTATTGCCCATGGCAAGTGGTCGATTGGGCAGAACACCGATGTACCGGGTCTGTCCGAGCAATTGATCGCCAACGCTCAATTGCGTCAGGCGCTGCTCTGGGGTCGATACGACGACGCCGAGATTCAAGCGGACAAACCCTGGCAGCGACGGGGGTTTTTCGGCCATACCCCTGTCTTCACCTATAAAATCATCCACGAACAAGGGCGGATGATTCCCGTCGTCGGTCCGCGCATCGTGTTGCTTGATACTGCCTGCGCACTGGGCACCTTCGGCCGCCTCACCGCTTACTGCGTGGAGGAAGAATCGTTCTTACAAGCCGATCATTTCGGAAAATTGGTGACGGAAGGCTGACGGGGAATGGGCAAGGGCCAAAAGGCAACATTCTCCGTGCAAAGTTCAAATTGCCAATGGCCAAGAGGCAACTGACAGTGACCAATGGCCAATTACCAAGGGCCCACGGGTTAAAAACGTTGGGCTTCGCCGCCTTGGGCCGATGACTTGGCGATGGCCAGCACGAGGCGAAGGCTTTCAACCCCGTCGTCTATGCTCGACCTCGTGGCTTCCTCCCCGCGGATAGCAGCGATCAGGTTTCTTGCCAGTTCGGCATAGTAGCCCGTCCCGCCCACTACTTCTCGTTTGATCGTCAGCTGTTTTTGCTTGATTTCTTCCGGCTTAAGCCCGTCGTGATAGATGAATTCAGCCTCGTTCAATTTGCCAAACTTGACCAGAACGCGTTCGCACAGGACAGACATTTCTACCGACTGGGTGTTCGGTTCCCAGACATTGGCCGCGCAAAGGTTGGCCAGGGCGCCGTTCCGGAAACGGATGGTTGCGGCGCTGACATCATCGACCTGATAGTCGGGAAAGCGGCGGTGGGCGAGATTGTCTCGAAACCCGAACGCGACCGCCGGTTCGCCAAAAAGATGCCGGGCCAGGTCGTAGAGGTGAATGGATTGCTCGACGAGTTGCCCGCCGCCCAGTTTTGGATCGCGCCACCAGGTGGGGAATGCCGCATTCGTGAAGAATCGCCCCTGCATGAAGACCGGCCTGCCGGCAGAGCCGTCGGTCAACATCTGCTTGAGCTTCAACACAGGCAGCGTGTGACGGAAATGGTGGCCAATCTGACACTGAACGCCTGCGGCGCGGACGGCGCGTTGGATAGATTCGGCGCGCTCCAGCGACAACGCGATCGGCTTTTCCAGCATCAGGTGAATGCCGTGGCTCGCCGCCTTTTCGGCCTCGCCGCCGTGTGCCCCGGGGGGCAGGCAGATCCACAGGACATCAAGTTTTTCCGAAGCCAGCATCCGATCAAAATCGTCGTAACAAGTCGCCGCCGCGCCGCAGTGATCGGCATTGAACTTTTGCGCTTTGTCGAGGTGACGATTGCACAACGCAGTGATCTTCACCCCAGGAATGCCAGCCAGCCCGTCGGCATAAACCGACGCGATCCACCCCGTCCCCAAAAACCCAACGCGCAGCGGATTTGAACTCACGTTACTACTCCACTAGTCGAATGTAGGCGGCAGTTTATGAACCTTCCGCCGCGGGCCAAATAATACACCGACGGAATCAGTGTAGTGTCGGAAATGCAGCGATGGTTCGAAGCATTCCGTCGCAATTTGTATCCATTTGCATAAAAAAATTCCAACAGCAGAAATCGCGTGCCTGTTGTAACACAATGACGACCGCATATACTGTCGGCCCCGGAACGAAAATCCGCGGGCGTGTACCTAAGTGGCCAAAAGGGGCGGACTGTAAATCCGCTGGCTCTGCCTTCGCAGGTTCGAATCCTGCCGCGCCCACTCCCGAAACCCCGCAAATGGCGGGGTTTTCTACTTCCCATTAATTCGTCTAAGTTGATTAGTATAAATCACTTATCATTTCCACATCGCCGGTAGATAAGTCAATTGTACAATTCTCCCAAAAAGACCCGGAGATCGAAAAGGGCTGGTAAGACTCGACATGTATTTTCGGGTTTTGGTAGCAGGCCCCTGCAGCCACTTTGAAGATTGATTTGAATAGTGAACAAAACTGGCGTGTATGGCTGTTGAGTTTGGGATTTTGAATCCCAGAACGACGTGACGGCCTCGCTCGGTTTGACCATCTCGAAAGAAACCCAGAAAACTCCCCCAACGCCTTCAAGGCGCGGTTGCTTTGAGTGGTTTTAGAGCGGCCGACGGGACGCGGTCAAAGTCCCCCGCCTCAACGACTTTGCCAGCCACCTCGATCGAATGCTGCTCGTAGTTAAATACCCAAACGGATTGGCCGTCGGGGTGCGGAAACAGGCCAACATCCGCGCCGAGTGGTGCATACGCCTTCACGCCGGATTCGTTGGTCGCTAATGCCAGCAGAGACTCGACTAAGCCTTCTGAGCAGGCGGCGGCGTAATAGCTGGAGCCTTTGCCGGCTTTAGCCTTCAAGGCCGCAGGGGCGTCGGCCAGACGACCGCCCGTCGTGAACCGGGCCAGAACCTCGGCATGGGTGGGTTCAACTCGTTCCGCCCAGGGGAGGCAAGCGATGCTCCGGCTATCCCAAGTTGCCTGCAATGGCGTATCGGCCGGAAGGTTAATGGCTTTGCACTGGGTAAACCCCAGCAAATCCGCCAAGGGTTGCCCCGGGGACGAGTGGTAGGCACCCCACTGATCCTGGTGCGCATTCTTGGCGACGGCGAGCAAGGTGCCGCCAGCCATGACGAACGTGCGGACGCGATCGCAGGCGCTTTCGGACAATAGTCGGGCCGACGGCAGCACCACCATGGAATACCCGGCCAGCGAGTCGTCAGGGCGGACAACATCCATCCGCACGCCGGCTCGCCAGAGGACGCGGTAAGTTTCTATCAGCACGCGCAAGTATGACACGCGATTATCCAACCCACGTTTCATGTAAGGATCGGGTGTAAGGCTAACCCGGACGCAATCGGGGCAGAACATTAGCGCGACGCTGGCTTTCGACGAATGACTGGCCGCTAGGTCGGTCGCTGGATGCAGGCGCCGGAGCAGCGTGCGGGCCTTCTCCGAACGCGCCCGGTCGGGACGGCCGGCATAATCGCAAAAGGCGTCGGATTCGTTCTCGGCGTTGGCAGGATGTTCGCGCCAATGCCACATCAGCGCCGCTTCGGCGCCGTGCGTCAACATCTGTCCAAGGTGAGCCGGCGAAAGGTTGGCCGACATCGCGCTGGTCTCAAAAACCCAAAAGGCCTTGTGCCGCGCTGAACGAAACAGGTCGTGGGCCAAGGCGGAAAACACGTGCGGGAATGGCCGGCCGGCGGCACCGGGATAGGCATCCCAGCCCAGGACATCGAGCGATCGGCCCATTTCCACGTGATCGATTCCCCGATCAAACACGGCGGTGGCGTTATGACTTATCCACTGCCCGGGAGCGATCACCGCGCGCAGGGTCTTTACTTGAAGTTCAACAAAGCGTGCCAGGCTTGCTGAAAAGTAGCGGCTGTAGTCCAACACCTGCCCCATCGTCGTGCGTGCGTTCAGGGGCGTCGTTACCTCGCCCCAGTCGCTGTATTCCTGGCTCCAAAAACGGGTGCCCCACCGGCGATTCAGCGTGGCCAAATCGCCGTGTATGGTCTTGAGATATTGGCGAAAGTGAAACGTGGTCGCCGGGCTATGGCTTTCTGGTGGCTCGCCTTCGGGACCGATCAGTTCGTTGTCGATCTGCCAACCCAGCACCGCGGCGTGGTGCCCATAGCGACGACCCAGTTCTGAAGCGATCTGCGCGGAAAAATATCGGAACACTTCACTATCGACATCGACATCGCGCCGGCCGCCCGGGTGATGCCGCGTGCCATCCCTGCGGACGATTAACATTTCGGGATACTGCGTCGTCATCCATGGCGGAGGAGTGGCCGTCGGCGTGCAGAGGACCAGGCGCATCCCTGCATTTGCGACCAGGCCGATGAACCGATCCATCCAGTCGAATTGATACGATCCCTCGCGCGGTTCGAGCGCGCTCCAGGCAAACTCGCCGACACGGACGATCGTCAAACCACACTGGCGCATCGCCAGCAGATCGTCGTTCCAGGCTGATTCATCAGTTAATTCAGGATAATAAGAAACACCAAGCTGCATAAATTAAGGTCCGTTCGGATGAGGTTGTTGTCATCCTAGCAATTGGCGCGAACCTCGCAAACCATCACCCTTTCGACGTTACATGACCAATAGTCACGCCGTCCACCGCCGGCGGCAAGGACATTATGGCGATGGAGGAAGCAGTTGGGTCATGGGAATGGTTTGTAGGAACTGGCTGGGACTGGACCACTTCATCGACACATGCTGGCCGTAAAAATTGAGCGATTCGTACTCGACTTTCAGAGCCACGGGCTTTCCTGCAGTGCAGTCGAGCACGTACGACGTTAAGTCAGCACCATTGCGATTACGCTTTTGCTTGGGGTCGGTGCCGGCGGAGTTAAAATCAATCACGATTTTGCCGTCGGCCCAGACACGCAGCGCCGCGTATTCTGTCACGTCGAATTTCAGCCGATAGCTTTCACCAAATAGCGGCAGCAGGGCGCCTTCCCAGCGGACGCGGAATCCGTCGCGCATCACGATCCCCTTCACCGGCGGCGTTTCATTCCAATCAAAGTCCAGCGATTTGCTTATGCTGACTGCTAATGGAGTAGAACCTTCATGCCCGGCGAAGTAAGTCGTTTGCAAGCCTGTCCCATTTCCCAGGGCCGGCGCGTCATTGTCCACCACCGCGACACTCGCACGACCGCTGCCGGAAATGTCATAGGTCGTGGAAGGAGACAATTCAACGACGACCGATCTGGCCGGGTCATAACGGCGGTTGTCGATCGGGTGAACCGGCAGGGCCAGAGTGTTTTGACCGGCGGGGATTATGACCGATTCCGGTAGCGGTTGATAATCCGTCCCGGCAACGGCGTTTCCGCGGGCGGCGTAGACCATCACCATCGACGTTGAAAAATTAACGCTGGGAGCAAGCCGAACCGCCAGCGGAGCCGACGTGTCTCCGTCACGGGCGATTTGCAGGACCAGCGGACCGCCCTTTTCCAACACCTGATCGGCAGGAGTGGTCAATGTGACTTGCGGCAGCTTTGCAGAGCGCGGGCTAAACTCCGGCTCGATCTCGCGGCCATTTGTTCGCGGGCCGTGCATCGACAGGGTCACCTTGGTTTTGGCATCTCCTTTTGCTTCAAGCACGATTGAGTAAGGCTTGTCCGCCTCCATAAAAAAGCTGGTGTCACGGTAGCGCGAGTCATTGCGCCAGGCATCCAGTATCACGCGGTCGTTGATGACCAGGCGGGAGGCGGGAGGAGGATAAAAGTGGTACGCACCGGAGGTTTTGACGACAACCTGTCCGCTAAAACGAACGGTCCAGTTTTTCAAGTTGGCAATTGCCGCGTCGTCAGTAGCCACTTCAGGCGCGGCTACCCTGGTTGCTTTGAGCGTGCCGAATTCGCCTTCGAAAATATCGATGGTCAAACCCGCGCCCCCAGAGGCCGGCGCGGTGGCAGGTTCTGATGCTGGGGCGCTGGCCGGAGCCGGTCCGGGAATCTTTGCCCGCGGGCCGTTAGGATCGGCATACGCATTGACCAGCGTCACCAGCGCGCCACTGCCACGCATCGGCAACTGTCCTCGTTTTAACTCGCGCGTCACGTCCCCGCGGGTTTCTTCGAGCATATTGAAAGGCTGAAACCGCGAGGTCCACTCGCCGAGACTGAAAGACATCGACGAATTCTTTACAACAAACGCGTGCTTTTCAGGATTTTTTGCGTGATTGGCGTAGATCAGCCCGCCCATCACTTCGGATTTTCCGCCGTTGATCGTCGTCAGCAGCGTGCCGTCGCCTTCGGATTTCACACCCAGTATCCAAACGGTTCCGCCGTCGTTGAGATTTCCCGGGTGAACCTTGAGGTACTTGTCGCGGTCTTTCGTGGGATCCAGCCCTTGTTCATACCAGGGCATGTCCGCCCAGAACGTGCCGCCACGGTATTCGTGCGTATATTCTGTATTAAACTGGCGGATCCAAAGTGAGCCGCCTTTTTCGACGCGCACCGCGCAAACGGAATCCTCGATGAATGCCCGACCGCCGGGTCCGACACGCATCGAGACATTCAATGCCTTTGCCGCCAGTATGCGCTTGGAATTGGTGACCATCGTCACGCCGCTATACAGCCAGTCGAAGCGCTCAATGGCCACCACCGGCGAAGCACCATCGTCCAGCACGAACGTCCTCTCACCGATGCCATTGAACGACGTCTCCATCCCGATGATCCGCCGTACGTTTCCGCGGAGGTGCACAGTCCCCAACATGGCGTACTGTTGCCCAATGGGGGCGGCCTTGGGGAAATAGATCGTCGTCGCGCCGGAGTCAATCGCCTGTTGAATCGCCGGCGTCCAGTCGTACACCTTGTCTGTCTTGGTGCCCTTCGGCGGCTCATCAAAAAACGTCTTGGTTTTGCCGTCGTAGTAGCTCAACTTCGGCGTAAATTTGGCGACGCTCACCCAATCCTTGGGATCGTCCCAGGGCACTTCGGGTGTCTCTTCGATGGGCAGATCAAGCTGCCTGGCCGGGGCATCAAACGCCGCCGCTGCCGGGTGAGACAAAAACACATCGGCCTGAAGCGACCCTTCGCTGACACCCGATCCGGTCGAGCCGTCCACCGCCATCTTGTAGCCTGGCGTGGAAAGATGACGAACATAAAGCCCGGCTTCATTGACGATCCCGGGAGTATTCTTGGCATCGCCAGTACCGGTCAGTTCCGCGCCCAAGATCGTCATCATGCTTGATCCGCGTTTGTTCAGCAGTGCCGGCACGGCGTTGCTGCTTTTGAGGTCGCGAACTGCGATCGCCTGGCCGTCGTTCACCCAGCCATAATATCGCTGGTTGCGCAACTGGATGTGTTCCAGCGTCTGACAGGCCGTGGCGTGCGAGGTGTAGATACCGACATCAAATCCGACCACTTCCACGTTCTTGACAAGAAGGGGGCCGACGTCGCCGGTGTAGCCCATGTCCAGACCGATCACGCCGGCACCGTCTTCCGAGCGGATCAAGACGTCGGCAAGCTGACCCTGGTTGCTGGCATTAAATCGCACGGCGATCGCGCCGGGATTACCTTTGCCCACGCTGAAGGTCATGTTGCGGATGGCATTGCGGAACCGCTGCGGCGGAAAATAGCCGGTCACCACCATGGGCCGCGGGCTGGAAGGATCGTTAAATCCCGCGCAGTTGTCCGGCAGACGCACGATCGCGCCGTCACGGCTCTGGCCCTGAAACATGTTCCGCGTGGCGCGGCCCTTCCAGTTCACCGTGTCTTTCAGGATGTAAATCCCGTTGGGAAAATAGACGATGTTCGGCCCTTTGAGCGCATCAATCAGTGCCAGTTGAATGGCTTCGGTGCAATCGGCTTTGCCGTCACCGACTGCGTTATAGGGCGCCTTGGTGATGTCAATAATCCCGGCACCTTCGGGAAAGCGAATGTCCTCCGCCCGTGCAGGTTTGGCTGAATAAAGTGACATTGCGATGAGCGACACCGTCAGCAGGAGGCAATTCTTTTTCATCAGACCGCGTTCTTTCTATATAGCGATATTGTTATTACAACCGCGGTGCTGCCGGTGTTGAAAATGAATTTGCAGGACCCCGACCCGCTGGCAGGACTAATTGCGCGAGGTCAGCCTGTTCCAGGTTCCATTGTAGGGAGCACTGCTGGTGGTGAGGAATCCCTTATAAGGCGAAGGATTCCATTTCCATTCGGCGTGGCCGTCGGCGAAAAGAAAATTGGAGCCTTTATTGTGCAGGCCCATTGACCATCGCGTGGCGCCTCCGCTGTTGTCGTCGGCACCGGATGCCAGCTCGTCCACCCCTTCAAACACCATTATTTTCGTCGAAGGCTGGCGAATCCATTGAATCCGATCCCAGGTAATATGATCGAGCGCAAAGGGAATGTTGGGCCAGGCTCCGCCACCCAGCGACGCCGGTTGACTATAGCCCGGCATCGCCGACCACAGGCTCCCCGGTTGGGGCACAATATAAGTGGTGTTCTTCATTGCGACCGTACCGGTCAGATTCTTCTCATATACACGGGGCACGGGGCAAAAGAGCTGAGAATAGCGGCTGTCGGTTTTGGAGATCGAGTCGGGGCTGGGCAGTTTCCCCGCCGCGGCAAGAAAATCCCGCCAGCCCCCGTATTTGTATGTGCTATTTGGGGGCGAGGCGATGTTCATCGAACTCCCCGCTACGGGGACCGCGCCCCGATTGTCATTGGTGTAAAGGGCCAGCAGTTGTCCGATCGACCTGAGATTGCTCAGACATTTGATCGACCAAGCCGCATTTCGGGCCTTGTTCAACGCCGGAAGCAGCAGGGCTATGAGGATCGCGATGACCCCAATCACCACCAGAAGTTCGACGAGGGTAAATGCCTTCTGTGTCGATCTCATTTTAGCCTTCACTTCCTACGGCAGATGCACTGGTGCGGGAAGACCAGTTGCCGGTGTTAAGAAAACCCCAAGAGAAGTTCTTCGGTTTCTGCCTTCCATACTTGACGTGGAAATCGCCCATCAGGTAGTTACTTCCGTCGCCGTGGCGGGCGACGTCCCACAGATCCGTCCCGCCGGAGCCCACGAAACTCGTGGCCATGAATGAAGTTCCCTCCATCAGCAATATCTTTAGAGCCGGGTTCTTAATTTCCGTCGTGCGATTGAAGTTCGCCTGATTCCATGCGTTCTGATATGCCGGGGCGGTATTCTTGCGATACGGATTATTTCCCCAGATTCCGTTCCAAGGAATCTCATAGCTTTCGGTGCTGCGGGCGCGAGGACAATAGAGCATCTTCTGAGTTACATTCGTCCAGGAAAGATTACGCCCATCCTCAATGATATGGGCCTCCTGAAGAAATGTGTACCAGATCCATTTATTGTAAGGTCCGAGCGGCCCATTTTCACCGGGCCGCGCGGGCCCATCCCACCCGATATTGGACAGAGGCAGCGTGTTTGAATTACTCGTTGTGTAAAGCAATAGATAGTTTCCGACCTGCCGAAGATTGTTGACGCACTGAATCTTCTGGGCCGCCAACCGGACCTTGTTCAGCGCCGGAAGCAACAGCGCAACGAGGATCGCGATGATCCCAATCACCACCAGTAGTTCCACGAGGGTGAATCCCGATTTGCGCTTCATCACGTCACCTCTTGTTTCCTGCATGGGTCAGCGGAAAACCGCGCCCATGCTTTTGCCCGTGGTCAGGCATTGCCTACAGCTCGCTAGACCCTTGATGGGCCACTTTTCCTCAAGCCCGACGACGGCGACGCATCAGCAGGCCAACAAGGCCCATCGATATCACCCCGAACGTCGCCGGTTCGGGAATGACCGCAACAATCTCACCGGTCGACAATTGGGTCGCGGCACTCCAGGTTCCTGCACCGACGCCATTTAAAATATGCGTGCCACCTGCCGCGTGCAACGACGAGGCCAGGCCAAAACCGCTCGCCGCGACCGCCGCCGCTCGCATCGCCGCTTGTTTGGAATTCTTGTTGCTCATTTTCCATCCTCCAAGTCGTCGATCCGAAATTCCGGTCTTGGGTTTACCCCCACGAACACACTCAACACGATTTATTCCATACCACTCTTGCAGTCCCGTTAATGCACACAATTCATTCGCACATTTGCCTATCCGCCCGGTGGCGGCGCGATCGTTTGGCCGCTGTGAAACTCCAGCGGCAATGCCACCGATTCGGCCGACTCAGCGCGTTGGATCCTCGCTGTCAGCATGGCCATGGCCGTCCGGCCGATGGACTCATTCGGCACGAGCATGGCCGACACTTCCTTCGAGATGATTTTCGGGATCATGGCATCGAAGGTGACGATGGACAAATCCTCGGGCACTCTCAGCCCCGCTTGCAACGCGCTATACGCCACACCGTTCACGTGGCTGATGCCATACGTGACGAACGCGGTCGGGCGATTGGACAACGCCATGACTTCGTTAAAGGATCGACCCACGGAATCGGAGGCGGGCGGGCCTTCCAGACGGGTGACCAGCATTGACATAAGTCCGGCACCGCGCATGGCATGTTCGTAGCCCCGCAGGCGGTCGGTCACGCTGTAATGCTCGTACGCGGGCGAATCGGACAGTCGATGGCCGAAATCGGCGTATGCAATCCGACGATGTCCGACGGCGATCAGTTTTTCAGTAAGTTGGACGGCGGCATTGAAATCGTCGGGATAGACGGCATCACGGGGTTGCTTGTTATTCAGCCAGACGCTCGGCAGCGCATGACGGCGGATGGCCTCGGCCAGTTTTGTGGGAATTGCGTGGGTGTAATTGATGAGCAAGCCGTCGCACATCTGTCGGCGGAGCGCGCTGGGCATGCCCCATTTTTGCACCAAGGCCTCGTCAGGCAGCATGGAGACGTTCAGGTGCATGTCCCGAACGAGCAATTCTTCCTGCACGCCCCGTAACAAATCGGCAGGCAAGGTACTTCGTCCGTCCACCGTACTGAGAAGCAACGAGACGCAATGGAATTTGCCCGTTTGCATCGCCCGCGCCGCGGAATTCGGCCGATAACCGGCCTCAGTGGCCATTTGCACGATGCGCGAGCGGGTATCGGGGTCGATTCGACCCGTTCCCCCGAGGGCACGAGAGACGGTCATGGTGCTGACGCCGGCCTTTCGTGCCAAAAGCGTCATTGTGGGTTTAAGCAGTGCTTCAGCCATAACAAAATCCGACATGCGTTATCGCTAACACATTTGCGTTAAGGATAACCCAGGACGTACCATAGTCAAGGAAATTTTCTTACCCAATCTCAAAAATATGCAAGTTGCTCAAAAAGGCGTCCAAAATATCTATTGCAATCCTTTGCCATTACCGCATTTTCAGCGTGGGCGGGCCAGCTTCAAAAAGGCCGACAGCACCTTCGGCTGGATGCACGACGTCCGTAGAGATTTTCGGGAGATGGCCGACCCAACGGTTGTCTATTTCGATAGCCGGTGGTGGCTTTTCCCATCGGCCGGAATGCTCTGGGTATCGGACGACTTGGTGCACTGGGAATTTCATCGAATCGAGCCTTTCGATCCGGGTTACGCGCCTACGGTCGTCGTCCATCCCGACGGCTGGCTGTACCTCACCGCCTGCTGCGACCGCATGTGGCGGGCCAGGCATCCGCTCGGGCCTTGGGAGGATTTGGGCCAGGTAATCGACGAACAGGGCAAGCCCTTCCGTTGGTCCGACCCGATGCTTTTCGTGGACGACGACGGCCAGATGTACTGCTATCACGGCCTCGGTAAAGACGGGATTTACGTCGCCAAGATGAAGCGCGACGCCCTGACGCATTTTGACGGCCCGCGTCAAAATTGCTTCCCGTTTAACCCCGAACACCTCTGGGAACGCAAAGGTGAATACAACCAGGACCCGACGATCAGCTACATCGAAGGGGCATGGATGACCAAGCACGCGGGCGTTTATTACTTGCAGTACAGCGGCAACGGCACCGAATGGCGGAACTATGGCTTGGGCTGCTACCGAGCGACCTCGCCGCTTGGGCCATGGGCCCCCCAGGCGCACAATCCCATCCTACTAGCCCCCCGAGGGCAGGGCATTGTCAATGGCTGCGCCCACCACAGCGTGGTCACCGGTCCTGACGCATCCCTTTGGTGCTTTTATACCTGTCTTGTCCGGGTCGAACATGCTTTCGAGCGACGCATCGGCATGGACCCAGTCCATTTCGACGAAAATGGTGATATGTACGTCGCCGGTCCGACCGAAACCCCGCAGGCCGTGCCCGCCGCCGGCGCGAGCGACTCTCCGACTTTTAGCGCCGCCGAGTGGCTCCCCCTGACGGTCAATCAGCCGGTTCGTGCCAGTGCGTATCTTCCCGGTCACGAGCCGGTTTACGCGGTCGATGATTCAATTCGCACCCGGTGGGAAGCCCCCGCCGGCGCCGAGCAGTGGTTGACCGTGGACCTGCAAAATACTTATTTAGTGCAAGCCGCGCGGACGATCTTTGGCGACCGAGGATTGGACTACGAAACCGGCGTCGTCCCCGCTCCCTATCGCTATTTCATTGAATGCTCGCTCGACGGCCAGGCTTGGTCGATCCTTTACGACGCATCGGCCAACGCCTCTGAACAGCACATTCGCTTCGATCTCTTCGAGCCGAAGCCCGCCCGCCACCTGCGCCTGCGCGTCGTCGCCGTTCCGCCAGGCATGACCGTCGGGGTCGCCCAGTTCACTGCGTTCGGGAAGTTCCAAAGTTAAAGGCAATTTCGCGGGTTTTCAGTCCGGGCGCTCGAGCGTCACCAAGAAAGGTGGCGAACGTCGCAGCGGACGACATGGTGATTACTCCCTGTGTTGGCGTCAGGCGAATGGCATGGCGAGGATCCCGATTTCAGCCAATGCGCCTAGCCGCTGTCGTGAGACACGTTGGAAATCGTGCGACTCAATGGCAGGCCGTCACCTCAATTTCAAAGAGTAGGTCGGATCGGCACACGTCGCCCAGCAGGACCAGACAAGGGCACGGCAGATGCTCGGCGCAATGCGTTGCAGCGAATTCTTTGACTGCCGGAGTCGCACAATACGCCATCGCCTGAACGACGTCGCCGATTCGGCAATTCATATCGCGGAGGACGGCGGTTACGTTCTCGATGGTCATCAGCACCTGTCCGCGGATGTCGCCGGCATGGCAGGTTTTGCCGGCAGAATCGATCGCAGCCGTGCCGGAGCAGAAGACGGTCTGGCCCGCCGGTGTGTCCATTCGCGCGGCGCGGGAAAAAGCCGAGCCGTATTCGCTCGCCGACCGTTGGTTACCCACTGCGCCAAACCGCTCCACGATGTTCGGCTTTCCCCACGCCGCGAAGACGTCCAGTGCGATCTTGCCCAGTACGGGTGAGACGCCGATGCCGGTGCTGGCGGGCATGAAGCCCGCACCGCTGAACAACCCGCGCTCATTGAAGAAGCCGTTGCGTACCTGGTTGAGTTGGTCGTACCAGCCAAGGATGTCGTCCATCCAGATCCACGTGCGGGCGATGTCGCTGAATGATCCGCCGGCCTGTTTGACAAGGCGTTCGGCCTGTTCGAAGACCTGCCGAGCTTGCTCTGGTCGGCTGGAGTCGCGCGGTGCGACAAGCCCCGTGGCCGTGACGTAATGGCAGCCGGCTATATCAAATGCCCGACCGACGGGTCGACCGTGCTCGGACAGCAACTGCGGTCGGTCGATCCCCGAAATAGCATGGATTTGTACGCCCAGTACCGGCGTCTCCGGCTCGCGCGTATCAAGCAGCGTGGGTGCGATTCCGTCGTCTCGCAGGCCCAGCGCGGCCTTTCGTGTCGTCAGCACGGCGGTGTGAGCGCGCGGCTCGGCAAACACCCGTTCTTCCACGATCCAGGCGCCCAGGTCCTTGAGCATTTGCGCGACCTCCGTATACATCCGTCCGATGCCTTCGATATCGTTCCGCGCCGGCATCGCTGTTATGTATAGCTCTGTTGCTGAAGCAGAACGGATCGTCCGCACGTCCAGCGAACGCTGGGTATCGACCGTCATTAAGGGACTACCTGTGAATTTTCGCATTGAACCTCTATTTCGTTCGATTGGTTGTAGGCCGGGTGCTTGGAAAAGGCGCGCCGGTCCAGCCGACGAATTCCCGGGCGGCCACAAAGTGGTGATAGATGAAGGCCTGCGTCATGTCTTCGCCGGCCACGGCCTCATGCGTTACGGGCTTGCCGTCAATTGTGGCCGTGCCCACCAGGTGCAGGCTGATGGGTGTGCCCTGTGGCAGGCCGCTGCCGGTAAGGCTTAGCTTGACCAGCGTCTGCCCGGCGGCGATGCGCGTTTCTGGAAGGCGGACCCCAGGCGGGGCGTTATCAAGTGAGAGCCGGATTTCGCCGGCAAACCCGTCACGGCGAATCACGCTGACGACAATTGCGCCGGCGGCACGGTTTCGCAGGGTGACGCTGGAGGGCGTGACCTGCAATGAAAAGTCCGGCGCCGGCGGAGCAAGGCGCAGGCGATAGGCGTAGGCAGGTCCCGATTTTCCCTGTGCGTCACGAATGCGAACGAAACACGCGCCGTCCGACGGCAAATTGAATGCGACCCGCGAATCCGCATGGTGCGTCAAAAGCCCCGCCGTTTTGTCATCGCTGTCGTCGTTGGATGCCAGGGGCTTGCCGGCAGAATCTAGAATCTCGACGAAGGAATCGAGCGGCGAGCCGAGACGCCTGGCAAACACTTCGGCGACCACTGAGCTTCCCGGGCTTGCTTCTACACGATACACGTCGCAGTCGCCTGGCGCATTGATCAGCCCGTTGACGATCGCGGGGAGCAAAACGGATTGGGCCGCGCTCACGGCATTGTTCGGCTCCTTCTCGAGGATTTCCGGCAATGTATCGACCCCAAGCGACTGCAGCATATAGGGCGCTGGCCCACCGCTGAGCGGCGCGCCAGCCGTCGTGATCGCCGCTAGCGAAAAGATCCCGGATTTCAGAGCGGTCGCGTCGGCCAGGGTGCTGGTTTTGGTGAGATTCCATCCACCGAGTTCCAGCGTCGTTTTCGTTCCGGCCCGCAAACCCAGCGGAAACACGCTGGTGACGACGGGCAATTGGCCGATCTCCAGGCGATAGACGAAATCCTCACGTCCCCGATAGATCGCGTCCTTGATCTCCAGAGTGTATTGCCCGTCGTCGAGAATCCTGGCATGAAGAACGGGATCGGGGCTAAAGGAGAAGTCGTCGTCATATGCCAGTTGGCGTCCCTTGGAATCGAACAGGGACAGCGTTGCCTGAAACCAGCCCGGAACGGCATCGGAGATGTACGGAACGAGTGTTCTGGCCCGCGCGACGGCCACCACGTCCTGTCCCTTGCGGGCGGTGAATCGATACCGATCCACCCCGCCGTTCATGATTTGACCATTGGCGATGACGGGGAGCGTGACGTCGTGCAGATCCGCCACGACGCTCCGCGTGGGATCGTCGCGTAGCCGGGAAACTCTCTCGGTTACTTCCGGGAAAACTCCGACGAAAAACGGCAGGGGATTGGTGATCCGACCCGGCGTGACGAGGCGCAAATCCCGCTCGCCCACGGGCGCGTCCTTCGCGATCGTCACCTCGAGGATGACCGATTCAATGATCGCCGGACTGCTGGGTTTGCGGACGACGGTGGAGAGCTTTTTGAGCAGTTCGGCGAGTTCCTGGTCATCCGCGGG
>JBBQSU010000046.1:0-23800 GCA_038234815.1 Tepidisphaerales bacterium
ACACGCAAACCCCGTTGTACATTTCGGACTTGATAGGCATAAGCGGCTCCCGGGGCTATTTGTCGGCGCTGTGCAGAATATCTCTCAGTTCCAGCATTTTTCGACTCGATGTCTGGTAGTCAGCGAGGAGTTCGCGCAGGCGGTCGATGCCGATGTGCAGAAATGCTTCGGCAAGCGCCGGGTCGAACTGCGTTCCGGCGCATCGACGGATTTCCGCCAGGGCCACTTCCAGCGGCAGCGCCTTGCGATAAGTCCGGCTGGTCGTCATGGCGTCAAAGCAATCGGCCAGGCAGATGATTCGCCCCATCAAGGGGATTTGCTCACCGGCCAGTCCGCTCGGATAGCCCTTGCCGTCGTACCGCTCGTGGTGATGCATCACACCAGGAATAATGTCGCTGATCTGCTTGATGTCGTGCAGAATTTTCGCACCGATAGCCGGGTGACGTTTGATCTGTTCGAACTCTTCCTGCGTCAGCCGGCCTGCCTTCTGCAATACGAGTTCGGGCACGCCGATCTTTCCGACGTCGTGCAGCAGTCCGCCCATGTAAATCCGTTCTACCTGCGAGTCGGTCATGCCCGATGCCAGGGCCAGTTCACGTCCAATGAGGGCCACGCGTTCGGAATGACCGCAGGTGTAGGCGTCCTTCGCATCGACCGCGGACGTGAGGGAATGCAGCAGCCCCATCATCAGGCCATGCACGTCATCAAACAGCATGGCGTTTTCGAGATAGATCGCCGATTCGTTGGCGATCGAATTCAGCAGCTTGCTATCGACCGAATCGAATTCTCCCGAATCTTTCTGCAGCGCGAACATGCAGCCCAGAATCTGCTCCTGCCGCTGCAACGGCACCACCAGAATCTGCTGCGCGAATTCGCCCAGCCAGGCGAGGCTCGGATCGGCCGACAGATCGTTTATCAGGAGCGAGGTCTTGCGTTGACGAAGCCGAACCATGAGCTCGTCCGACAGTCGATGCACCAGGCCCGGCGGAAGGCTCATCGCTCCGTAGATCACCGGCTCTTGGCGATGAACGTCACTTGCCCGCAGCGCCACCCCCACCCCGCGGACACACATCACTTCCAGCACATCGAGGCAGGCCTGCTTAAAGAACTCCGACGCTCGCCGGTTCACGCGCATCCCACTGCTGATCTGATAAATCAGGCTCAGTTCCTCGTAGGTATTGGCCAGTTGATTGGACAGCGAGTCGAGTTCGTGTTCGAGCCCGGTCAGGCGAACTTGGTCGCGAACCATGTTCATCAGCATACGGGCCTGCGCGCTGATCGCTTCTTCGCTATAAGCCGGGACCACCAGAGACTGCTGGTTGAGCCATTGTGCGTCCAGGCCCAGCCGAGAGCAGATGCGGAGCGTGTCTTCGTTAAGGTCGAACGCCTCAGATTTTGCCGCCAGAAGCATGACACCCAAAATCTGCTTCTTCTCGACCAGGGGAAACGCCGCGACCCGAACGCCGGGCACCGGCGCCCACACGCCGACAGCGGCGGTGACCAGTTGCGGCGACACGGTGCAGTTCGATCCATTCTGCGCCGTCTCGGGGTACTGAAGGACGGGCAGAACGTAACGCGTATGAAACAGCCCCGCCTGGCTGTCGCTGAACGCGATCGAGCCATCGGGGTTCAGCATGACAAGACAAAGTCCGCCAGCGCGAAATCGGCTGGCCAAATTCTCCAGCGTTACCGGAGATATTCGCTCTGGGGAAGGCTGGGCCGTTCGAAATGTCTGCGGTTTTTCAGTCATATCTTGTCGTCCATTTCAGCCAATGTGAGCCAAGGCGTCCGATTACGCAGCGACCTTCTTCGCCAAAACTTCCTCCACTGTCGCCAGAAGGTGTCGCGGACTGAATGGCTTGCTCAGCATCCGCAAAATGCCGCTCTTTTTAGTGTCATGCGGTTCAAGGTGATACCCGCGGGCCGTCAACATGATGGCCGGAATTCCGCTCGTAGCGGGATCAAGTTTCAGCCGTTGACAAAGCTCCAGCCCCGAAAGCTGTGGCATGTGGTAATCCGTGATTATCAGGTCCGGATGTTGGGTCTGGGCGATCTCCAGCGCCTCGGCACCGTCTGCGGCGGTCAACACTTCGAACCCCGCATTACGGAGTTTAAGAGACACGACATTGAGAATGTGCGACTCGTCATCGGCCACCAGAATTCGTTTTTTTTCATACATAAACTGTCCTTCCAACTTCTAATCAGACAATCCCAGTTCGATGCCGAAACAACTGCCCTTGCCAACATGACTTTCGACAAAGATGCGGCCCTGATGAACGCTTTCGACAATATGCTTCACCAGCGACAGACCCAGGCCGGTGCCCTTAGCCATATGGTTGTTCGACTCGGCTCTATAGAACTTATCGAACACAAAGGGCAGGTCCTTAGGTGGAATCCCAACTCCGGTATCACTTATTCGGGCCGATACCTTCTTCTCGGACTCGTCAACCGCCGTCTGAACGGTGATTGTCCCTTTTTCGGGCGTATATTTGACCGCATTGCTCATCAAATTCAGTACCGCCTGGTAGAGCATGTCCCTGTCGGCGATGGTCTGATAAAAAACGGGCGTGAGTTTTTCGATAATCTGAATCTGCTTCAGTCGCGCCTGCGGGGTGATCACGTCGATGGCTTCCTTCAATATTACCGTGAGGCTCTGGGGCTGCTTGTTGATTTTCATCAAGCCGGATTCAATCCGCGAGATGTTCAGGATGTTGTCGATGAGCCGCGAGAGGCGATTGGCCTCGGTCTGGATAATGTCGTAAAACTCCTTCTTCGTCCGGTCGTCCTCGGCTTCGCCGTCGATAAGCATTTCAACATACGCCTTGATGCTGGCCAGCGGGGTGCGGAGCTCGTGACTCACATTGGAAACAAAGTCGTTCTTCATCTCCGCGACTTCCTTCTCGCGGGTCTGATCGTGAAGCACGGCAACCACGCCCGCCGGCTCGTCGGCCTGATCGACCACGCAGGAGAGCGTGACCTTAAACGCGCGATTGCCTTCGTCGGTCTTAACGCTATGTTCGACAATCCTCCGGCCATTCTTGCTTTTGCTCTGGCGCATCTCGCGGATCAATTCAATCATTTTTGGATCTTTGAGAACTTCATCGATTGGGGATCGATTCACGTTACTTAGTTCGAAATTAAACGTTTTGGCGGCCGACTCGTTAGCCAGCACCAAGTCATCAAAGGGGTCGGTTACCAGCACAGCATCAGAAATGCTGAACAGAATCGCCTCGGCGTGCTGGCGCTCGGCCGTGGCCACTTTCAGCTGAATTTCGAGTTCCTTGGCGCGCATGGCCGCGTCCGTCACGCGCCGCTGGGCCGAATCCACCAATTCGTTTACCGATCGGGTGAGGTCAAGCAGGTCGGAATTCGACGAACTCACGCCAAGCGTTTGCTCATCCAAACGGGTTTGGCGAATCTCTTCACCGAGTTTCCTCTGGCTACCGCGCAGCAATGCAATGCCGAGCATTCCACTGACGGCGCTCAGCAGGAACAGCCCGGTGACCATGTAGCGATCAGCGAGCTGGTCCCGCGCCGATCCGATCGACGGCGATTCGCTCAACAGCATGAAACTGCCGAATGCGAACAAGGCAATGGACAAGATGTAGAACCAGCTTACTCGACGCACAAATCGCTCCGTTACATTTTCTTCTTCCCGGAAGACACAACTCCACATATCCGTTCAATCAATCACTCGCGCCGGCCAGTAGTTCCCTGGAAAGCACGTCAGAGGGATTCAGCTTCAACGCGCGAGCGTAGTAGGTCGAAGCCAAGTCTGGCTGGCCGGATCGCTCCAGTACAAACCCGATCATGCACAACGCGACCGTGTTACTGGCGTCGATGGCGTTGGCGCGTTGAAACGCCTTCAGCGAATCGGCAAGGCGATTCTGCTTCAGCCTAAGTTGCCCGATAATCAGGTAGCCTTCGGTCGAGCGAACATCGATTGAAATCGCCCTGCGGGCCGAAATGTCGGCCCGGGCCAAATCGCCACTGCGTAATGAAGCCTTGGCCAGTCCGATCCACACCGCCGGGCACTCCGGATTCAGGTTCGATGCCTGCTCAAGAGTTGCTTTAGCGTCTGCTGTTCGACCCATCTGAAGCTGACACTCGCCAAGCGCGATCAGGAGATCGCCGCGGTTTTCGTTGGCTGCATTTTTGCATAAGCGTTCGAGCAACTCCGCGGCCTCGGGGTATTGGTGGGATTCAAGCAGGCAGAGCGCGAGGTGCTCTCGAATGGACGGATCGTCGGTCCCGAGCATCGCTGCCCGCCGCAAGAGAACCAAAGCATCGTCGCATCGGCCCATCTGCTGAACGAGGCGACCCCAAGCATCCAACAGGGTGGCATTATTTTCAAAACCGATCGATTTTTCTGCCAGTAATGCGATTGCATCAGTCAGTCGCCCGTTCTGCACCAGCATTTCCGCAGCCGCCAGGACGTGTGCCGGATCGGTCGGCGATTTCTCCATCGCCGATGCATAATATTGGTAGGCTTTCTCGGGCTGTTGCCAGCGCTGGTAGACGATTCCGCTAAAGTAATCGATCGCCGCGGACTTCGGATCGAGTTGTCGTGCAGCCTGAAGAATGCGCTCGGCAACCTCAAGCTGACCGCGCTCAATCCAGATTCGGGCCGAGAGCACTTGGATGTTCGCGTTCCGCGGATCAAGCTTCGCCGCCTCATCGACAGTCTGTCGGGCCTTTTCCCAATTTCCACTTTCGAATTGATCCTTTGCCAGCGAAGCGAGCACCGTCGCCCGTGCGGTATTCCACTGGGCAGTAGCCTGCTCCTTTTGGGATGGCGTTTTTCCAGCGCAGCCGGTCAGCAGCCCAGTCAAAAGTAGCAAAACAATCGTGTTCAGTCTCATGGTGAACGCTCCCTGAATTACTGGGCAGGTGCCGGTGTTGTCGCGTCAGGCATGGCTTCGCCTGGCTGCGTCGCGGCCGGTGCGACGGGTTGTTCGCTAGACGCCGGCATACTCGTCGGCATGGCCGGCCCCCGCCGCCGCTCTTCGGCCACGAGAGTCCGCGCATAGTCTCGAATGATGCTATTGTCCACGCTGGTGACGCGCTGCCCCGTTAGGCGTTCTTTGAGGGAGATCGCCTCAGTGAACTTGGGGTTCAGGTTCGTTGCGATATCCAGATGCCAGAGCGCCATACGATTATCCGGTGCCGGCTTGTTCAGTTCCTTCAGAGCATTCTCGTAGGCCGATTCGGCCAGCCGCTCGCGCCCGTAGAACATCAGGCCTTTGCGAATGCCGACCCTCAGATCGTTCATCTTCTTAAGTTGCTCTTCGGACACGTCGGCATACTGCGATTCGTCCTTCACTACATGCGGGGTGAGCATGATGATGATTTCTTCCCGCTGAGTATGGTCCTTCTGCTGACGGAACAGAGCACCGATGCCAGGGAGTGTGCCGAGAACCGGCACCTGGCTGCGCGACGTGTCAGTCGCCTCCCGGAAAAGCCCGCCAATCACGATCGTCCGGCCATCTTTCACCATGACATTGCTGGTGACTTCAGTGGTGATCTTGAAGGGAAGATTGGTGCTGGTCAGCCCGCCAGTCGAATCCTCCGGGTGAATTTCCATGCGAACGTAGCCATCGTCGGCGATAAATGGCCGAAAAATGAGCCGCGTGCCACTCTTGAGAAACTCGACGGTTTGCGTGCTAGTGGTCTGCGAGACGGTCGTCGTTAAATATCCGTCTTCCCGGCCGACGATCACCTCGCCCTTCTGCTTATTCAGCGCCAGCACCTTGGGATTGGCCAGCACAACGGTGTCGGTCACACTTTCCAACGCAGACAAGAACATCGAGACGTTGTTGGTGACTACGCCTATTTTCAGCCCGCCATTTACCTGGTTGCTGAAGTTATTGCCAGTCCCCACGCTGTTGACGTTGCTTCCACTAACGCTCGTATTACTGAGAACGCCACCGGTGATCTGCGAATTGCTTTGCGTAAAGGCATTGAAATCCACCCCGCCGACCACATTGAAATCGACACCCAGCGCGTTGTCATCGGTCAGCGCGGCGCGCAGAATCGTCGCCTCCACCAGAATCTGCTGTGGCCGGCGATCAATCTCCTTCAACACGCGCTTCACTTCCAGCAATCGGTCGGGATAGTCCGTCACCACCAGCAGGTCTTCTGTGGCATGTGAATTGCCTCCCAGGTCGTTGAGACCCGTCTGGATTCCCGTAGCCGAGGGTGCGGTAAAGGACACTTGCGCCTCGGCGCTCAATACCGGCTTGATGATCGTTACGGCATTGGCCGCGGGCGTATAGAAGAGTCGAAACACTTCCGTCTTGGCCTTGCGCTCGGCCTTCTCCATTTCAGCGATTTCCTTGGCGCTGTAGACGTAGATGAAGTTGCCCTTTTCGCGATAGGCCAGGCCATTGGCGTGTAAAATGGCATCCAGTGCTTCGCGCACCGTAACGCCATAGAGGTTGGCGGTGATCGTCCCCCGAACATCCTTGCTTGCGATAATGTTCTTCTGCGACTGCAACGACAGCATTCGCAGCACTTCAATCAAATTCGCTTCATTGACGTGTATTTCGACGGTGCCGGAATCACTGACATTAATCTGCGTTGATTGAACACTTTTGGCATCAGTCGAAGGAGTCGGGACAGCAACGATATCGCCCGTGGCAAATGGGTCGGCGGCCTCGTTCAATACCTTTGCATCGGAGGGCGAGGGCGTTGATTTGTGGGTAATGCTTGCCGAGTTCGCCGCGTCGGCACCAATGGCACGACCGGCATAAACGGACATTCCGACCAACAGAAAAGCGGTTACGGGTTGTTTCCAGCGGTGCATGGTCTTAGTGCCTCTCTGCCGGACAACCGGCTTACTTCATCAGAATTTCGAACTTGATGCCTTCATGCTCGACAATGATTCGCCGTGTCTCGATCCTGCAGACACGGAATGGGGTTCGGCCTTCACCAGAACCCGCAGCAATCACGTCCCCCTCCTTCACCAGTTCTCCGTTAATCAGCGCCTTGGGCCATTGGCCAATGAGCGTTGTCTGCAACTTCAGTTCCGACGCGTGGAGCTGAAGATTCTCGACCAGTATCTGCCGCTCCTTTTTCTGATCGGCTTGTGAAGGCAGTGACTTTGCCACGCTTTCCCAAAATCCTTGCCCACCATGATTCGCGATTTGGCTTGCTTTGCCGTCCCGGGGGAAATACTCCAAGCGGACCGTGAAAAGATTGTTGTTGTTAAGCGGCTTCTTATCAGACGTAAGCCATTGCTGTAGAGACGCGGGCGCACCGGCCGCTCGTGTCGGCTTGCGAGCATCAAGTTTTTGTGTCACGTCACTGATCCGGATCGAGGGTGAGACCAATGCCGCGCCAGCCGTATCCGGTCCCGCCTGCCCTGTGAATATCGCCCGCCCGATGACCACGATCAGCACTACCGACAGCACACCAAGAAGCCCAGACCGCTTGGGGTCGTCTTTCAAAGCGAACTGAAGTTTTCGGAGCCATTCTATGCTGGCATCGGGCATGGTCTTTACTCCGCGTAGTAAATGTTCATCGACAGTTGCACATCAACGTACCCTGGCCGGTCGTCCTTAGCCTTGACGCTGAGGCTGCGGACGCGGGTCAGCCGTGGCATCTCCTCGATTTGCCGAAGAAACGCCCCCACACTCAGGAAATCCCCCTCAAAATTCAGCGTAAGCGGCAATTCCGCGAATAAATCGGTGTGCCGTGGCTCCCCACGGCCCCAGCTCATACGCTTCAAATTCACCCGCTGCTGGCAGTTCGTCACATCCTTCATGAATGCGCCGAGCTCTTCCTGCTTGGGAAGGCGCTTATCAAACCGATCGAGCTTCTGTCGCAGTTCTTCCACTTCACGGGCTACAACCGGCAGCCGCTGGGCTTCGGTCTGGCTAGTCGCCAGCAAGGCTCGTTCGAATTTCCATGAGGCCTGAAGGTCGGCGATACGCCTGATGTCAGGCCGATATACAAAGGCAACGAAGCCGACGACCATCAAAATGCCCACCACAGCAAGCGATTTTTCAAGCCATGAGACCGACATCGTTTGATCGTGTAGATAATTCATGGTTATCGGCCTCCGGCGGCATTGATATTGAGACTGAGGGTGATCTCAAACTCACGCATCACATAGTCCTTTGAAATCCTCGGGCGTGCGTAAGTCATGGCGACGTTATTGAAGAATGGGACCTCGCTGAGTCGAGCGTGAAAACTCGCCAGATCATTGTCGGTCGGTGCCACACCATGCATCCGCACAACAAGCGTTCGATCGATCGGAATGGTGCTGTCGGCTTGGCTGGCTCGAACGCGGGCAAGCCCTTCGGTGGGCCGGGCCTGTTCCCGGGTATCGATCTGAAAGTCCAGCAACGCCATGGACGGAGGCATGAGGGATTCAAGCGTGCCGATCAGGCGTGAGCTTTCCACGCTCACGCCGAGCCGGGCGATGATCTGGTCCTGTTGACGCCATTGCACGCGCAACTGTTCGAGATAAGCCAATCGGCCCAGCTCATTTTCCGTCTGTAATGCCTGACTACGCAGTGAATTCAGGGCCGCCTCGGCGTTGCGCACGTTGCGCGCCGCTTGAAAATTCCAAAGGCAGAATCCGCTGAACACGGCCAACGTCAGCGACGTTTGCAGGCGCAGGCGGCGCTTCCTGCGTCGTAGGACATGATACCAGGGAGGAAGGAATTCGAGTTCACGCACCGATCACCTCCGCGGCGGGCATTTCGGCGACGGCGTGATTCAGATCGACGACTTCGGCTGGCGCATGGACCGCATCGGATCGTGGGCGTCCATCATAGGGCGCAAAAGTGCGGTGCGCGGCTTTCAGGCCCAGGCCCAGCGCCAAGGTCCACTCACTCATGCTGCCCAGGCGATCGGCGGGCCGCATCATGCCACAATCGATGCTGAAGAGCGGCCGCCCGCACTCCACGGATATATTTAAGCCAGCGCCCAACGTTGCAATGAGCCGGGGGTCGTTCGCTTCAGCGCCCGTAACGCGCGCTCGCGCCGGCCGCTGACCACGAAAGGTCACGCAGTAGTATCTGAGGCAGAGCGCGATCTCTCGACCGAGTTCCTCCATAACGCTGCGCGTCGCATCCTCGACGGCACGTCGAACCGGATCCCGATGCTGCGAGTCCTTCACTTCAACCGGCTCCATCAGTCGATGGCGAAGTGCGCGGGCTTCCTCAATCGAGATATTCAACTTGCGACTGACGGCCTCATGCAGGTTGCCCGATCCGAGGTCAATCGTCTTAAAGAAGCACAGGTCATGCCCGCGAGAGATGATAACTTGTGTTTTGCGAGCACCCACGTCCACCAGTACCTGCACGTCCTTTTCATCCTCCCGTCGGCGGACGAAACGTTCAAAGGCTCGAAACAACGCGCAAGGCTCAACGTCCAGCGATTCAAGCAGGCAGCCCGAACGGTGAATCTGCTCGATGAAATTATTCGTTTCGATTTGCCGGGCACCAAAGACAATCAACTCCTGGCGAGTTTCGGTGCCTTGTCTAACGTCGCCGGCAGGAAGAAATTGAATCACGGCTTGAGAATCTTCGAATCCGAAGACAGTTCGCGCTTCAAACTCGATCGCGGCCGGTAGCTCTGCCGGCGGAATCAGGGGCAATCGCAGGTTTCTTATTTGTACAGCTTCGGGGGGCAGACAGGTGATGACGCGCCGGCCGACGAACGGATGCTGCGCAATCATCTTTCGGACCATAGCAACCGCGACGGCCAGCCTGGTAGGACTCTCGCCCCTGGCCTCTTCGGGCAAAGCCGTTCGCGCCGCCGCCACAACCGAAAGCCCGCTACCAACTATCTGACATTGCAGCAGTTTCACGGTGTCAGAGCCGATATCAAGGCCGATCGGCAGAACATGTCGTCTGGGCAAGTTGAACATTATCACCTGATGCTTGCGTGTCGATCCGGCCCCACTAGGGGAGGCTCGTCACGCTCATTTCAGCCGTATACGGTTCGACTGACACACGCAGGGTGCGAGCACTTCCGCACTTGAGGTCAATCGTTCCCTGGGACAACACTGTTGCCACGCCGGTTCCGCCTGAAACAGAATATGGCGCGCCCATTTCGTCGAATCCGATGGTCTTTTCGCCATCGAAATTCGCCGAGGCGAGCTGCACGTCTTCCAGACCATGCGCGCCTAAGAGGCCGAACCTAACTTGGTAATCGGCCTTATTCAGGGGGTGCGTAAGGACTGTTTTTGGCGAAAGGCCAGTCAAGACTTGGTATTGTTGGTTCCCTTCATCGATCTGCACATAGACCATTTTTTGCGATGAAATGGCACGATTCTGGGCATATGAAAGGTCAGACATCAACTGGCGCGCCGCGGCAGTAACCTTAAGGTCATCGCGCGAGCTGATTTGAGGGATGATCGCCGCCGCGGTGATGCCGAGGATCACCACGACGATGAGGATTTCGATGAGAGTGAAAGCGCGGAATTTGTGGGACGGCGCCATGGGTTATGGACGCCTACTTCGCGGCGTCCTTATCTTCATCGAACTTTTTGAGGCTCACCTGAAGCTTTCCGCTTTCCAGCATGGAAATGATCTTGTCGAGTTTGGCGTTGGTCGCCTTCTGCTGGTCGATCATCTCCAGCCGCTGCGCGCCCGAATCAGGAATCTGCGCATAAGTGGGGGTCACATACGACCAATCCACCCAGCGCCCAAAAAAGCTAAACAACTGAAGCACCAGTATAAAAGTCAGCAACTTGGTCTGGTTCATTTAAGCTCCTTCACTGTTCCCAATTCAAAACGGCGACATTCTTTGGCGTCAACGAGGCGCTTCCGACGCCTGCGACGACAAGCTTTGAACTGTCGTACGTCACCTTAATAGTCCCGTTGTAGGCCGTATCAATAGTCGGGTTTGTGCCACAGAAGAGCAGCCCGCCATTAATGATCAGCTTGCTGCCGGATTGCGTACCGCCGGAGCGGGAGATCCCAATCTTGACATAGACCATGCCGTTGAATGTCACATCGCGATTGGGCCCAGCCATGACAATTTGCCCCTCGCTGACAAAAGCCGGAAAACCGACTGCCGGCGTGACAACATTATTGGCACCAGAAATTTGCAGATTTCCGCTGGCGTGAATCAGCGTGCCGTTGATGGTCACATTCCCCGCCAGCTTCTTGTTGCCGCCCGCCCAGTAATAAACCCCAGCCGGGTTAGTTGCAGTCGGCCCCAGCGTGATATTTTGCAAATCACCCGCCAGCGCGACAGCCGCGTAGGTATTTCCGCCGTAAGCGTAAGTCTTGAAATTTGGAATGGAAACGGGCACAGGGGCGGGTGCGCTGGCGCTATTGGTGTTGAAAATCGACCCGGACAGCAGCGCACCAACCAGACTGTCCGCGTGCAGCAAGCCCTCCACCGCCGCTCCGGCCAGCAGGCGGAGCAGGCCCTTGACGCGCATGTCACCTTTCACCGTCACCGATGCCGGCAGCGTGAGATCTGCATTCGCGCCGACTGCGTAATCCACGCTCGGGTCATACCCCAATTGAACTTCCGTGCGAATCGCGCGAGTGATCGCGTTCGTATCCGTAGACATGGGTTTTCCGTTAGACGTGATTCGATAAGTAGTCGGACTAAGTTGTGCCACAGTGATGTCGCAGGTTCCGCTTACGCTGCTCCCGAATGCAACGTCATTTTGCCCCTGCCAGTACGTTTGCCCTGCAGTCAGCGGTGCATTGTTGGGATTCTGCAAGTAATACATGGCCAGATTCACACCGGATTCGGCCAGGCAATCGGCATGAGCGGCGTTCAGCGAGGTGTCGGTAATCTGGGCCTGCATCGCGGTCGAGGCCAGCAGCGCGTAGCCCATCACCGTCGCCAGCCCCACCATGATGACCGCCAGCATCAGCGCCATTCCGCGATTTTTTTGGTTTGCTTGACGCACAGGCTTCGTTCCTCATGTATTCGGCGTTGCCGACGGCGACTTATTAACGGCCCGAAGCGACGCCGAAAAGTATCGCAGGCGTGTTGTCCCGCCGATGTTTAATTTCAGCACTACATCCAATCGCGGGCGCTCCGATGTGCTGCTTCCCCCAGCAACACAGAAACTCGCCGCCTTCACCTTCTTCACCACGGTCGTGGGCAACACATAACTCAGCGCCTTGAAATCCTCCGGCGCGGTCGGCGTAGTCATATCAGCGCTGCTCATGATTACATCCGCACTCGCTTTTTGCGCAGCCGTCCAACCCGCCGGCCAGCGAACGCCATAGAACAGTACGCTTTCAGAAATCTTGTCGTATTGCAGCAAACCCATCTCCGAGAACTGCATTGCTTTGTCGTTGTTCGAATCGGCGCACCAAAACATCACACAAGCTGCAGCGGTGGTTTGGCCGCTGATTGACCCACCCGTGCGCACCAGCCCCGTTAATTTGGCCCTGCGAATCAGCTGTTCCAGTCGCGCGTCGGTGATCGTGCTAACCACCGCCAGGGACTGCGCGCCTTCCATCGTCCGCCATTGCACCGACGTCGCATAAGTGATCGCCGCGATGGCACTCATCACCAGCGCCGTGATCGCGATGGCGATCGACAATTCGACGAGCGTGAAGGCTCGTCGATAGCGGGCGAGTCGAGATTCAGGGCATCGCATGTACATCAGTTCACATTTTCAGATTGCCTTTGGTCATAATCTGTTTGAGTACGACCGGCGTAGCACCGGGAGTGGTGATCGTTACCGTCACCAGCGCAAAATCGCCATTCGGATCGGCAGGCCCGGACGGCGAGGTAAGGTACTGCACGCGCACCCTTCGCTCGTACTTCTGTCCATCACCCAGAACATACCAGTCGCCCGTAGCGGTCTTGATTGCCGTGGTCGCATCGAGATAGCCGTGATAGTCATCAACATTATCAAAGAGCGTGCGACTGGTTTCTCCGGCCTCCGCGCCGAGGGTCCGCGAGCCGTCCGTGGGATCGATCAGCGGCTTGGCGGCAATTTCTTCCATCAGCTGCCGACCCAACGCGATCGCGTTGGCTGTCTCGGCCGCGTATTGCGCCTGACCCGCCGAACTGGCCATCAAGCCGGCCACACCAATCACCGCAACCGCGACGATCGTCGAGGCGATCATCGCTTCGATCAGCGTGAAACCTGACCTGCGGCAACCTTGGCCGTTGCGAGATGATTTAATAGTCGGCATAGGGTGTGCCATTGCTATCCGATTCGCCCATGTTGGCGATAAGCTCGCCGGTAATGGGCTTGTATATCCACCCCGTGCTGCCATCGGGCACCGGCATGGGGCCAGAGCCGGAGACAACTGCGAACGTCGCTTTCCCATTGAGTGGATTGGTCGGCGCTTTGGAAAGATACGGCCCATACTTATGCGTTGGGGTATAGACCGCGCTGATATCGCAATCGGCGTTGGTATATTTGGTCATCTGATCGACAAAATCGCTGTCCGTCGGCGTATTCGCGGGATTCCCCCCGCTATACCCCGGTGCCACGTCGTTATGCTGCGCTTTAAAAACGGTGATCTGCATTCGTAAGTATCGCAGGTCGTCCTTCAGTGTATTTTCACGCGCTATATGGGCAGCATTGGAAAACTGCGGAATCACGATCGAGGCCAGAATGCCCAGGATCACCACGACAATCAGGATTTCGATCAAGGTGAACCCATTGGCGGCGCGCACTCCGCCCCTGACTCCCCGCAGATTCAGATTGACATCCATGACGATCATCGTCACTTCCTTCGGACCCCTCACCCCCTTCAATCCACTTATGGAATCCGGCCGGTGGACTATTCATCCACCGGCCGGGTCATGCCCAGGTTTACTCGGCATACTCGGCACCGCTCTTATCGATGCCTTTGATTTTTCCATCTGCCGTGAACACAAACCCCTTGCCACTTGCGGCGACTCCAACGATGTCCGCGGAGCTGGTCAGGGGATTGACCGGGGTCTGCTGAAGGTAAGGCCCGAGTTGCGGCGTGCCCGTTGCCGTGCCGTCTTCGTTGCTCTTGGCAGTCAGGAGCGTCCAGTCCCACTTGGTCGCATCAGCCGAGCCATCGCTGGTGGGATACTGGTCGCGGTGCTGCAACTTGTAGAGTTCGACCTGGCTGCGCAGCGTTTGAAGCTGGCTGCTTAGGCTGCTCTTGCGGGCGTCTTCACTGGCGTTCGTGAACTGCGGAATCACGATCGCGGCCAGGATGCCCAAAATGATCACAACGATCAGAATTTCGACGAGGGTAAAACCTTTGTTTTTTCGTAACGTTTTCATAGCAATTGTCTCCGAGAGTTTGGCGTTAAGGTTCATCTGTTACACTTCAACTCAGCATCGATCACTCGATGCCGCATGGTTGACACACTTCTTCGCACCAGCCGGGGAACGTCGGCCTGATGCAACGCCTCCTTTCAAGTCGGCGTTTATCCAAACAGACTTCGCCTGATTCTCGAAACAACAAGCAATCAGCCGAGTCATCCTGTCCCACGTCGCAGCAGCGATGTGGGGCAGGCAGACCATTCGGAGCATCGGCGCAAGTTCGGTCCGACTTAACCGAACCAGCGCAACCATTTCGCCCGAATCGTCACCAGCAACAGAGAACCGCCAAGACAGGTCGAGACATGCTCACAGGGCAGTCACGACAATCCTTTCGGCAACGTCCTCGATCCGAAGTTCTTATCGGACCGGACGCTTTGCGCTCGACCGGCGAGGCACTCGCCAAACCGATCGGCCGGATAACTTTTCACCCGGCGCCGCCTCTCGACGGCTTAGCCCTTGTCAGGGATTCTCATGTTGTCCACCGCATACGGGCGGCGGACAAACGTGATGTACAATTCACATTTCGAGGAAGCAAATAAGTTTTCAGAGATTCCCCAGGGCGGGTGTTGGCTCAGCCGACGCGGCAATAAAATCTGGGATTGGGCCTTGGAAATGCGCAAAAAATGGGACCGGAGCTCGCCTATACTCCGGTCCCTTGAACAGCTGCCCGACCTAATGGTCGGAGACCCGCAGCCGTAATCACCGTATCGGAAAACCGGCCTTGTTGGCTTGACCGAAACCGCGCGATAGGCCCCTGCTATTGCTAATTTCATTATCCGCCTGCCTTCGTCCAATAATCTTTCACGCCCGCCGAGGCGACTTGCCGAAGAAAGCATCAGGAAGAACTGCTTTCCGAGGACTGGGTAAATGGATCTCGCAACAATCATTGGATACGCCTTGGCCTGGGGCAGCCTGGCTTATGGCATGTATCACGCCACCCACGGCAAAATCGCCGCTTATATCAACATAGGTGAAGCCCTCCTCGTCGGTGGCTGTGCGATCGGTGCCTCGGCCGCGGCCATGCCGTTTGCCGGGTTGATCCCCGCCATTCTTTCGGTCAAGAAAGCCCTGTTCAGCAAGCACATCCATATCGAACACATGATTAAGGAGATGGTCGGTTACGCAGAGACTGCCCGGCGCGACGGCGTCCTCGCACTTGAAACGGTCGCTCGTGAAGCGCCCGATGCCTTTCTGCGTCGGGGGTTGCAACTGACCATCGACGGAACCGATCCCGAACTCATCGAGCGCATCATGCGCATCGAAGTCGAAGCCATGCTCGAACGCCACAAGCACGGGAGGCACTTCTGGGCCAGCGTCGCCAAGTTCGGCCCCGGCTGCGGGCTGGTGGCCTGCCTGTGTGCCCAGGTGGCGATGTTTATGAACTTAAATGGCGACGCCGCCGTCATCGGCAAGGCCCTGTCGGGTGCGCTCACAGGGACGCTCTACGGCGCGCTGGTACAAAACCTCATCGCCGGGCCGATCGCCGAAAAGCTCGGCATCCTCAGCAAGGAAGAGGGCTTTGCCAAGGAAATCATCCTGCAAGGCGTTCTGAGCATTCAGGCCGGCAACAATCCGCGGGTCGTCGAAATGCAATTGATGAGCTTCCTCTCGTCCAAGCAGCAGGCCGCACTCCCGAAGGCGGCGTAAAAGAGTATTCGTTCGTTATCTGAACCACCGTCATGGCCAAAGGCTGCAAAAAATGCGATCCGCACGAACTCTGTGAAGAGTGCCCGGAATGGATCTTCACGCTGGCCGATCTCATCATGTGCATGATGGGCCTCTTCGTTTTGCTCTGGGTGCTCAAGCCCAGTGGCAACCCCAATCCCGGCACCGGCAACGCTGCCAGCGCCGGCGCCATGAGCAACGACCGCCTGAACGAGGTCATGGCCGAAATCCGTACCGCCCTGGACTACACGCCCAGTTCCACCAGCACCGAAGCCGTTGATCTCGAAATCCTCTACAAAAAGCTCGTCAACCTCCGGGGCAGCCGCGGGGGCGAAGGCAAGCCCGGCGACGCGCAAACCAAAAAAGAAGGCGCCGATGGGATTGACTCCGATGTCACCACCATCCGCTTAGGCACACAAACCGCCGAGGGCGGTCCACTGCTCTTTCCCGCCGGGCAGGCAACCTGCTCCGACGATACGCAATTACGTGTCATCCAACTGGCCAAGCTCATCCAAGGGCACCGCAATATCGTCATGGTGCGAGGGCACACCTCTCGCGATGATCTTCCCGACTCGGCCACCGCAGAGCAGAAGATGGACCTGTCCATCCGCCGGGCGCAGGCCGTCGCCGATCGGCTCATCGCTGCCCATGTCGAACCCGATGTCCTCCGCGTGCAGGGCTGCTCCACCTTCGAACCCGTCAAACAACGCGCCTACAGCAACGCCTCGCAATCCGTCAACCGCAGGGTGGAAGTCGAAGTTACCGCCACCCTCGTTTCGGAAATGCAGGACTCACACAAATAGCCCGGCAAACAAAATTGCTGCCCATTTCTGTGCTCGTGTTACCACTCCCGCCCTGTCGGATTGATTCCAAATTCCCCTCGACAAACCACTTACGACATCGCCCCACGTCGCCGATTTTTTTCCGCACTTTCCGGTAGCCGCGCGACATTTCCCGGCCTAGAGTTTGTTGGAATTCGGGAGGAAACAAGCCTCCTTCCCTGGGCTGCGTGGATTCCCGAGAGGTCCACGCAGCCATTTTATTTTCTGCCTCTCTCCAATCGCAATCGCTGGCCCGTTTCCAGTGTCACCCGCAGTTGCTTTTCGTCGTCACATTCAATCATGTGCGCTCCCTCGTGCAGTCGATAAACGCTTCCACGCCCGCCGGAGACATCACCCTCATACGTTAGATAGAACCGCCGGTGGTTACGGAGCGGGGTGAAAGCTGCCCCTTCGGTAATCGGCCACTCGCTGCTTCGCCAGGCCGACAGATCAGACCCCGGCGCGGTCTCAAACAACAGATCAAAGTGCGGAGATTCCACACCTTCATGCCGCAAAACCACGTACCGCAATGGCGTCACCGTATTCATAGCCAATCGATCCATTGCCGAGGCGGTTGCAGCCGTTCGGACTCATCGTGCAGGTGCATCGTGGGCGGACGAAACCACTTCTCCATCCGACTCACCGGGATGAATGCAAACGCGACCGCCGCCGTGCCCATGACCGCCAAGCCCAGGCCGATCACGCCAAACAGCCCGCTGCCATCAGGCGGCTTTCGACCGACCATCCGCGGGCGGCTCTGCCCGTCCCGATATAAATCCAGCGCCGTCGTCAAACACTTCTGCCCGCCAAAAAGCAACGCGATCCCAAAAACCAACAGCGTGCCGCGCGATACCACCCTGCGGAACGCCCTGCCGGAAATGAGCCGCTGCCCGCGATCGAGTAGTTCGTTGAAATCCATCGCATCACCCTCCCACCCGACTCGTTCGCCAGCGCGCCTATGCCATCAGCACCGGCGGCGGAACATACCCGCTCTTGATCGACCCCTTCGCATCCACGCTGCTGCGGATATCACACGGATGCGCGTCGGGCCCCAAATCCCAGTTGCGGGCATAATCATTGGCTAGCTGATTCAACTCCGCCTGCGTCAGGCCCGACTTATGCACTGAATCGGCGGCTTCCTTAATTTCATGCTCATTGAGAAAAGTACCGGTGATGCTCGTCAAGACCGGATCGGTCAGCAGCCACTTACAGGCAAGCTGATGCACCGTCATCTCGTGGGCAGCGGCATAATGTCGAATTAGGTCGAGTTTCTTCAATCCGTAAACTTTCCATGACTGATCCCGAAACTTGCGGTGGTCGTTCTTGTCGATCGTCGTCTCCAGTTTCACCACGTCTTTAAGGATCGAACTGTTGTCATGCACCCGCGCCAGCACGCCGGCTTTCATAGCCCGCGCGGTTTCGCAAAATTCCCGGCCGGGGTTTTGCTCAAACAGGTTGTAAACCGTCTGAACAGCCTTGGCATCGTGGTCCATCATCGCCGCGATGCCCTCTTCGCGCCAGCCGATCGCCGGGCCAAGACTTACGCCCCAGACCTTTATTTTCCCCTCCGCCTTCACCTTCTCCAGTTCCACCCACAAATCGTCCCGAAATTGCGGCAGCTTGATGTTGTGGGCCATGTAAAGGTCGAGATAGTCGGTGCCCAGGCGCTTGAGCGATTGTTCCAGGGCAAAGCGCATGAACTTCGGCGAAAAATCCTGCTTGCGCTCCTTGTGACTGCCCGGTTCGCCGGGATCGGAATAAAAGTCGTATCCGAACTTTCCGCCCACCTGCAGCTTGCTCCGGTCCGTTGTTTTCAAGAATCCGCCGAGCAATTCCTCCGCCCGGCCGTTGCCGTAGGCATCGCCGTTGTCGAAAAACGTGATGCCCTGATCCAATGAAAACTTGCACAGGCGCTCGGCGTCGGCCGGCGTGTAATGGCCCCACCAGTCCACGCCGAAAATCCAGCAACCCAACGCGATCGCGGACACTTCCAATTCCGTGTTGCCAAACTTACGAAATTCCATTTTTCAGTTCCTTTTCAAAACCATCGTGTGATAGAAAAACATCGTAGGTCGCCCGCCGGCACTAAAAAAGATTTTGGGCCGTTTCCAAGAACCGTTTTCGCTGCCGGTCGGCGATCCAGTCACAGACCTTGGCCAGATCACTCACCGGCATGTCCGTGTGGGGAAGCGTGTGCATATAGCCCGGCGGGCCGAACTCCGGCGTCAGCGTCGTCGCAGCATTTCCAGCCTTGGCCTGGCTCGCCCAGATCATATCCCACCAGCGCTCATGGGCTTCAAGGTGTCGCTCATATTCCGGCGCCGACGGGTCCGGCACCTGCGGGCCTTGCTCATAACCAACGCGCGAGTGCAGATGCACGCACCGGTCGGCACAAAGCTGAATGATCGGCTGGCAATCGTCGATCAATCGCTCGCAAACCACCACCCAGTGGCTGAAATCACAGCAGAGTTTCACGCCCGGCACTTCCTCCAGCACCGCCCGGGTGTTCCAGGGATTGAAGAAGAACCGCCCGCGATGGGTTTCATGCCCTACCCTCAGCCCAAGGTCCTGCTCGATCTTGACCGCTTCTGAATAGAATCCGACCGCGTCGGCAATTGACCAGTTATCCCGACCCGAGTGGGCAGTCACCTGCAAAACGTTGCACCGGGCGGCTTGTTCCAAGAGCGAGCGGTAATGTACGACCGTTTCAGCGACGCTCTGGCCGCTTGTAAACACCATGCCGACGAACGCGAACTGCTGCGCCGCCAGCAGCGTGGAAAACGATGCGTCGCGCTGCGCGATGTCGAGGGGCGATTCGATCCCGACATAGCCCAACGCCTTGAAGCGTAAAAACGCCGTCGCCAGTGGATCGTTCATACCCCACAGATGCCGAAACAGTTGGAGCTGCATGTTTCGATCCTTTCAGATGATGGGCGAGCATTTAATCCGCGTATCCTTCAATTGGCAATGCAGAGGCTGATCGGCTGCTTTAATTCTTAATCGCCTGCCGGAGTTTCGCCCGTCCTGGGCAGGATCGACGTGTGAAAAAAGCGGGTTCCCGAGGGGCCGCAACAGTATGAAACCGGGTCCAAAGGGGGTCCAAAGGGGGTCCCAATGGGGTCCCATCCGCGTAAGGGATATTTTCCATAATTACCTTCATTTAAGTCATTTAACGCTATTTTCAGGTTGCTCCGCACCCCACCTCGGCTGAAATTGTCCTGGGGACGCCCATTTCTCTCACCCGCGCGGCGCGCACCAGTTCCGCCCCGCGCCGCCCGCAAAGATTGCGCGCACGCGCCCTCTCGCGTCTCCATCCACCTCCGCTGATCGTTCCCGCCGCCCGGGCTTTGCGTCACCGGCATGGTCGTCTCCGAAAAAACTACCGTCAAAAAAACTCTGTCCCTCTACTATCCCCCTACCATACCCCACGATGGTGCGCGAAAAGGCGCCAATTCGCGCAACTTGCAGTGCCGTAAAATTGATGTAACTTCTGACCAGCACAGGAGTAGAAAAAAATTTTGAATTTTTCCAATAGGCCACGAATTTGGTGCGCGCTTTTGATCCAATTTGCGCACCAACCCGAATGAACGGACCCCCGAATCCGCGAGCGACAACCCATAACCCACCGAAACGGACTGCGCCTTGGCCATTGATCATGAAACATATACCTTTGGCCATTGACCATTACCCCCTTGGCCCTTCCCCGGCCCCGCCATACAATCCAAGGCTCGAAAACCGGAGGTGTCCGATCGCTGCTGAGAATGAGAATAAGTCTTATCTTGCCCCAAAGAAGGTGGCCAATGCCCGTGAGTTGGCTATCGAAATCGCCCGGCTGGCCGGGTTCACCCACTGCCACAATGTCGTCATCCTGGACGTATCGGGAATTTCCAACATCACCGACTATTTCGTGCTGGCCACCGGCACGAGCGTGCGGCAGATGCGCACCGTGTGTGACCAGTGCGCGGACATGGGCATAGCACTGAAAAATAAGCCGTACCACACCTGCGGGTATGAAGGCGAACGCTGGATTGCGGTCGATTTCGTGGACGTGGTGCTGCACGTGTTCGATCAGGAATCCCGGACGTATTACGATCTGGATGGACTTTGGGGCGACGCGCCTAAAGTGAAATGGAATCAGGAATAATCGAACATGGCCAAGCGGGATTACTATGACATTCTGGGGGTCTCGAAGGGGGCCAGTGCCGACGACATTAAAAAGGCTCATCGCAAGCTGGTGCGCAAGTATCACCCCGACGTGAACAAATCCAGCACCGATTCGACCGAGAAGTTCAAAGAAATTCAGGAAGCCTACGACGTGCTCAGCGACACGGACAGGCGGCAGAAATATGACCAGTTCGGTCATGCCGGCGCCCATGCCAACACTGGCCCCGGCCCCGGCGGGGCAGACCCCTTCGAAGCGTTTCGACGCGCGCAAGGTTCGGGCCAGCAATGGCGTGGCGGGCAGAACGTCGAGGTCGAGGATTTTAACGTCGGCGGGGCCGACATTTCTGACATGTTCGAGCAACTTTTCGGTGCCCAGAGCGGCGGACCTCGCACCGGGCGCTCACGCGCGCGGCCCGAGGCCCCACGCGGGGCCGACGTGGACTACCCCGTCACGCTCACCTTCGAGCAGGCGGCCCGGGGCATCACCCTGCCGCTTCAGATGAACCGCGCCGGGAAGATCGGGACCATCGAGATCAAAATCCCCGCAGGGGTGAAAGACGGCAGCCGAGTGCGCATCAAGGGCCAGGGCGAGCGATCGCATGGTCAGCCAGGCGACCTGTTCATTATCACTGCAGTGCGCCCGCACGCATTTTTTCGCAGGGAAAACCTGGACATCTACATCGACCTGCCCATCAGTCTGTATGAAGCCATCGGCGGAACGAAGGTGGACGTCCCGACGCTCGACGGGAAAGTGACGCTGACCATTCCCCCCGGTACCAGCACGGGCGCCAAGATGCGCATCAAGGGGCATGGCATCGAACGCGGAACGGAAAAAGGGGACCAGTTCATCGTCGTCAAGGTCATTATTCCCCGCGACTTGGATGACCAGGACCGCGCGGCGATCGAAGAAATGAGCCGCAAGCACCCGCTGGACGCACGCAAAGATGTCGTGTGGTAAGCCGGCAGCATTCATGCAGCCTCTCTCGCCCCGCCGAATCTGAAATACCGCCACCACGATCGGGATAGATTTTCTGACGGATCGGTCCCTAAGATCGATACCGCGGGCACGTCGCCCGTTTCTCGTGTTTTAGAAACTTTATAGAGAATCACGGGATTCGATTCCCGTGACCGAGTAGCTATGACTCATCCCAGCACCGCAACCATCGGACAACTGAAGGAAACCGGCTATAAGCCGATCAGCGTCAAGGACGAACTCCGCAAGAACCTGATTCAAAAGCTCAAAGCCGGCGAGGAACTTTTCCCGGGAATCCTCGGCTATCGAGACACGGTTATTCCGCAGATCGTCAACGGCATCCTCTCGCGTCACGACATGCTGCTGTTGGGACTGCGCGGGCAGGCAAAAACGCGCATTCTGCGCATGTTGCCGGAACTGCTGGACGAATGGATTCCCGTACTGGCTGGTGTGGAGATCAACGACGATCCCCTTAAACCGATCACCAAAGTCGGCCGAGGGCTGGTCGCAGAGCAGAAGGACGATGCCAAGATCGAATGGGTGCATCGGTCCAATCGATATCAGGAAAAACTGGCCACGCCCGATGTCACCATCGCCGACCTGATCGGCGAGATCGACCTGGTGAAGCACGCGGAGGGACGATACCTCAGCGACGAATCGACCATGCACTTCGGATTGATCCCGCGATCCAATCGTGGATTGTTTGCCATTAACGAACTGCGCGACCTGGCCCCGCGTATTCAGGTGGGACTGTTTAATGTATTGGAAGAGCGAGACGTGCAAATTCGCGGATATCCCATCCGGCTGAATCTCGACGTGTGCCTGATTTTCAGCGCCAATCCCGAGGACTACACCAATCGCGGGCGCATCGTCACTCCGCTCAAAGACCGCATCGGCAGCGTGATTCGCACGCATTACCCCGAGACGATTGACGAAGGCATCCGCATTGCTGAGCAAAACGCCTGGATCGACCGCGAGGGGGAAACGAAGGTGGAAATTCCCCGGTTCATGACCGAGATTGTCGAGGAAGTTGTGCGGCAGGCGCGCTCCAGCCCGCACGTATCGCAGGCGTCGGGCGTGTCGGTACGCACCAGCATCGCCAACCTCGAGACGGTGGTCAGCAATGCCGAGCGACGTGCGCTGCTGACCGGCGAGAAGCGTGTGGTTCCGCGCATCTGCGATCTGAATTTCTTGATCGCATCGTGCCGCGGAAAAATCGAAATGACACTGGCCGAAGAAGAAGGGGCCGAAGACAAGCTGGTCAAATCGCTATTGGGCGAGGCGGTGAAAGCCGTGTTTGGCCGCGTGGACAGCCCGGATCGTTATGAGCCGCTCATCGAAAGTTTCAAAAGCAACCTCACCTTTCCGGCAGGGGATGAGTTGTCGGCCGGCGAGGTGGTGGCAAATATGAAGGCGGTAAAAGGCCTGGCCCCCGCGGCCGCGGCGCTGGCACAAAAGTTGGACCTCGATCCGGCCGATCCGGCCATGTTGGCCAGCGCAGGGGAATTCTTGCTCGAAGGGCTTTATGTGAACGACCGGCTGAGCAAATATAACGCCAAGGGGAAAACGTTTTTCAGAAAATGATTTCCGTCGCCTTGGGCGCCCCGGCGAGGGCGTGAATCTGCCGGTTGTTACGCGTTCCCGGAAGGAATAAGCGGGTCGATCCGGGCGATTTCGGCTTTGGCCATATCAATTTCCCGCTGGCCGTGCAGGCGCGCCAGCGCGCGGATGAGGTGCTGTTTGGCCGGTTCGTATTGCTGCAGATACCGCGCCATCAGGATACCGGCCATCAATTCCACTTGCTCGATTTGATCGAAATTGGGGTACTGCCCCAGGAATCGTTGGTAGGCCTCAACCGCCTGCGGGTACAACTGCTGGCTGGCCAGTTGGTTGGCAACATCAAGCTGGGCCTGTCGGGCCAGAACC
>JBBQSU010000047.1:0-23172 GCA_038234815.1 Tepidisphaerales bacterium
CATACAGGGCTTGCATTTCATTCTTCTTGTAGGTGGGCTTCATGTTACGGCTATACCGTTTGTGCGTTTATGGGCTGTTGGTGGGGGATTTGGCGCCAATTCGCGAAACTTGGAGTGCTTCAAAATGCACCTAACCCCTTCCCAACATGCAGCTTATAAAAAATATTATTTTTTTGGAAGTGGTTAAATCTTGGTGCGCGTTTTGGCGCCAAAAAGCGCACCACATTCCCGCAAACCCCCAGCCTTGCCCCGCGCGTGTGGCCGCACGTGGCGTAACTCTATTTTCCGCTTATGCGGCTTGCGATGCGGACGGTTCCAAACTTCTGCGGATTGGTCAAATTACGCATCTCTCGTTCTCCAGCGGCGGCGAGTTGATGTGAATGAACGATTCATACCACCCTTTGCACAAACTGTCAGGTTGAGCTTCAAACCGCAACGTGTGAAGGTGAAAACCCCGGATTAGCCGAAAAGCGGCATTGTTTTGCGCCGATGTATTTGCAAAACGCGCAGCCAATTTGGAGGACGTGTGGGGGCATCGCTTATCACGTCCTTTTCGCCGGAATTGGGTTGACGGTAGAAAATTTGCCTTCATGGCACTGGCGTTTGGAATCGTCGGGTTGCCCAACGTCGGCAAAAGCACAATGTTTTGAGGCGATAGGCTCCGCCGGCGCGTTTGGGGGAACGCGAGCGCAACCCCGCGGCGTTTCAGGTTCGCAGGGATCACTCTTCTCGAATGATCGCCTCGGCCAGTGTCAGATCGAGCGAGGTCGTGATTTTGATGTTTCGGTCGTCGCCATTCAGCAGCCAGACGCTTTGGCCGATCGCTTCCAGGAGTTGGGCATCGTCGGTGATTTGGTCCAATGAAATCATGCAGCGGTCAAAGGCATCAATCAAAGCCGCGCGGCGCATCACTTGTGGAGTTTGCATGGCCCAAAGCTGCTGTCGCGGGACGGTACGCTCGACTTTTGCCGGCAAGGGGCCGGTCGCCTGTTTGATCGTCAGATGCACCGGCAACGCGGGCACGGCAGCGCCGTGTTGATCTGCAAGAGCAAGCGTACGGTTAATGAGGTCTTGCGAAACCAGGGGACGAGCGGCGTCGTGGATGGCCAACCAGTCGCTGCGTGGATCGACGCGTTTCAGGGCGCTGGCGACGCTGTGGGCGCGCGTTGCCCCGCCGGGACATATCTGGATGCGCTGGCCGATCTCGCTGCCGTATTCGCCAAGGTGACTGGTGAGGAAGGCGTTCATCTCATCAGGATCGCGGGTGGGGATGATGACCTGCGCGCAATCGCGGCGCGATAGAAACGCCAGGAGCGACCAGATGATAATGGGCCGGCCCGCGAGCGTGGCGAAGAGCTTATTGCGACCCGGGCCGAACCGGAGCGAAGCCCCCCCGGCGGGCAGAATCAAGGCAAAATCGGCCATCCTACTTGCTCTGCAATAGTTCGGTCTGCACGAAAGCTTCGTCAACAGGCCGGCCGTCGATGGGCTTGCCATCAGGGGGCGCAGGCCATTTGATCCCCAGGATTTTGCAGGCAGTGGCGAAGGTGTCTTCCGTGCGGATGTCGAGCTTGGGATAGCGCGTCAGGTCGTAATCAACGCGCGCCTTGGGTCCGGTCAAAATCCAGGGGATATATTTAGAGCGATCGTCGTTGGCGCCGTGGCCAACGCCCGCCCCGCCGTGGTCGGCAGAAAGAATCGTATACATCGAATCGGACCAGCCGATTTGGCGATAGGCTTCCATAACCCGGCCGATCCCGCGATCGATCTGCTCCAAGGCTTTAATCTGCTCGGGCGTGCCCCATCCTTTGGAATGACCTGACGAATCTCCGCCGGGGAAGTGGACCAACATGAGGTTCGGCTTGTTTTCGACGATGATCTTCACGGCGTGATCGGCTACGTCGTCATCGGTGCATTTGGAGGTCTTGGGGGTAAAATCGGCAACCAGCGTGCCGGGGCTGGCGAAGATATTGAATTTAAGTTTGCCCGCGGACATCGCCACATGCAGGCCCGCGGCATGGGCCAGTTCAAGGATGGTGGGCACGGCCGGGCGGGCGTCGGCTGGGGCATTGGCTTCGTTGTTCCAATTGACGTGATGCCGATCGGGCGTCACGCCCGTCAACATGCTGACGTGTGAAGGCAGTGTGATCGCGACTTGGGTGGTGCGCGCCCACAATGTATATGCCCCGTGTTCCATCATTGCATGAATGTTGGGCGTGCTGGCGCGGGTTAGAAGGTCCGGGCGAAGGCCATCGACGCTGATAATCAGCATTCGATCGGATATCGCCGAAGGCAAAGGTCCATCGGCACGAAGGACGCCTGACAGCAGCGCCACGATCAGCAGCAATAGCCCGCAGGACATCGTTTTTCGCATGGTAGCACTATACGCGATGCGAAAGAGGGATCAATCGGTCCGGTCTGCTTCTAAACACGGTCGAGACATTGGAGAGCAAGCCGAAGATCGGGGCTATCGCCTGCGATAGAACCGGATCAGATTACCCGAAACGGGAAAGTCCCTTCTTAATGAGCGGGCATGAAGTTAAGATGATAGCGCAGCGGTCCGATAAGGGCGAAAGAAGAATGGAGTCGTCATGGGACAGGCCGCCACGGCCTCGCCAGCATCGCGTAACGAAGATTTGGCCGGGTTGAAGCACAACGCGGACGATCTTCTTTCGCAGATGGCCGGTGACGAGATCGACCGCTTGCTGGCTTCGGCCCACACGGACGGGATTGCGCCCCCCGAGTTATCGCCTGATGCAAATGCCCAACTTGATGAGTTGATGCCTGGCCTGCCGGAGGCGCAACTGGAAAGTCCGCCTCTTACGGCAAACACCTCCGCTCCTCCCCCGCCGGCGGAATCACTTGTCTTGCCCGGGGCAACTCCCGCGCCTGCCGCCGAAACTTCGCCTGCTGTCTCGGAAGTCCAACGCGACCTGGACAATCTCTTTAACAAGCAACCCCCGGCCGACACGGCGGTGACGGTCGAAGTGGCCATTGCCGGCACCGCCCCTGCGCTCGCATCGCCGGTGTCACCCGCAACCGACGCAGTACTGGTCACGGCAGATGCTTCTCTGGATCAATCGGGCACCACCGCGCAGGCCAAGCCTACTGTCGCCGCGGCATCGGGCGGCGTTGCCGCACCGGATTCATCGCAGGAAATTGCCTCCGCGGCGTCAGCGGCCGAAACCGTCAGCGCCGTTTTGGATGCGGCTCTGGCCAGTCATAGCCCATCTTCCAGCCCCGGCGTTCTGGTGAAATGTCTCGAAGTGCTCAATTCGCCGCTTGCGCTCGTGCCCGATGAGTTGCGGGAAGCCTTTGGCAAGATTGCCATCGTCACGCTTGTCAATGCCGTCGCGGTTCTGGTGTATGTGCTGTTCTTTCGGCGATAACGCGCCGCGGCCTGATTTTGATGCCCCCTTTCACCTGGCATCAATCCTTCGCCGGCTCATAACCCCAGCCTGCGGAAATCGTTTCCTCCAGCGACGGCGAAACTTTTGGCACCGCCTGCTGGTAGTTCTGCGCAATCGGCATCCGCCGGCCGAAGCCGAACGCCCGGCTGGTGACTTTCAGCCCTGGCGCGGCCTGCCGTCGCTTGTATTCGCTGCGATCGGTCAGCTTAATGACGCGCATGACCGTCGCGGGGTCAAAGCCTTCGCCAATGATGTCCGCGGCGCTCTTCTCGTCCTCGATATAGCGCATGAGTATGGCGTCGAGAATTGGATAAGGGGGCAGTGAATCCTGGTCGGTCTGATTGGGCCTCAGTTCGGCCGAAGGCGCCTTGTGGATAGTATTGCTCGGAATCAGGTCATGGCCCGCGCGGGCGTTGATCCACTCGGCCAGTTCATACACCATCGTCTTGGGAACGTCGCTGATGAGGTTCAATCCGCCACACATGTCGCCATAGAGCGTGCAATATCCGACGGCGAGTTCGCTCTTGTTGCCGGTAGTCAGGAGCAGGTGATTGAACTTATTGGAAAACGCCATCAGCATCGCGCCCCGGATGCGCGCCTGCACGTTTTCTTCCGTCACGTCAGGAGGATATCCCGCAAAGGGCGCAGTTAGAGACGACTCGTAGGCATCATGTACATTCCCTATCGGCACCAGACGAAATACGATGCCCAATTGCTCGGCGAGTTTTTGGGCATCACCGACCGAATGATCGGAGCTAAACCGCGAGGGCATGGCCACGCCGACCACGCGGTCCTTGCCCAGGGCTTCAGCGGCGATGGCTGCGGTGAGCGCCGAGTCGATTCCGCCGGACAGCCCGAGCACCACGCTCTTAAATCCGCATTTCCTCACATAGTCGCGCAGGCCAAGGACCAGAGCTTTGTGCAGCGACGCGATGCCTGTGGCGATGGGTTGAATGGTCGACCGTTGTGAGGCGTTCGACTCTTCGGGCAAATCGACGATTAAGAGGTCCTCTTCAAAATCCCGGGCCTGCGCGATCACCTCGCCTTGCGCGCTCAGGACCATGCTGCACCCGTCGAAAACCAGTTCATCGTTCCCGCCCACCTGGTTCACATAAACAAGAGGCTTGCCGAATTGCCGCACCTGAGATGAAAAAAGCTTGACGCGAAATTCGTGCTTGCCCAATACGAACGGCGAGGCGCTGGTGTTCACAAGCACCTGCGCGCCGGCAAGGTGCAGATCGGCCATGGGGTTTTGATGATACAGCCTGCGAGCAATCAGCCGCTCGTCATTCCACAGGTCTTCGCAAATACTCAGGCCGATGCGCGTCGATCCCACCTGCACCACGTTGGCCCGTTCATTCCGCGGGCCTGGCTCAAAATATCGGCTCTCATCGAAAACATCATAAGTCGGCAGGAGCGTCTTTAGATGCCGGCTGACGATCTGCCCGTCGCGCAACAAAGCGACGGCATTATGAAGCGGCCTGCCGACGGGATCGGTGTTGACCTCTGCGTAACCGACAATCGCGTCGATGCCGGAAACGTGTTCGCCGATCAGCGCCAGACCACGCAAATTATCGGCGATGAATTGGGGCTTTAGGAGCAGGTCCTTGGGTGGATAGCCGGTGACGGCCAGTTCGGGGAAGACGACCAAGTTCGCGCCGGCCGACCGTGCCCGCCGGCTGAATTCGATGATCTTTCGGCAGTTATGCGCGATGTCACCAACAGTCGGGTTGATCTGGGCAAGAGCGATCTTCATTGGCAGGAACTTTCATTTATGAGAAGGAGGCGCGCGCCGGATTGGCAGTACATCAAACCCGCGAGATGGCGCCGGCGGGCGGTTTTCTGATTCTAGATCCCCGCGCCGGCCTTGAAATATCCATGGAAATTGCGGCTGGTATACGCGGTACGTCTGTCCGAACAGCCAGCCCACATAGTGCAGCAGATAAATGCCCGCCAGCAGCAGTGGCACTCCGAGGCTCCAACTTTGCCAGAACATCCGCGGGCCGATCATGGATGGTGCGGTGAACATGTCCCACAGCGACTGGTGAAGACCCAGGAAGCCCATGGCGTATACGATCGCCCCCGTCCACAAAGCCAGCAGCATGACAAAGTAATGTGCGCCCAATACCCGGATGATGCCGAAGATGCGATCCGGTCGAAGGTTCATCAGATTGCCGCTGGTTGCGGTGGTGAGGAGAACCGCAGGGCCGAAGAACGCTCCGACTATCCCGAGGAGACCGGCCAGCGGGATAGCGACACTGGACGGTAGTCCAGAAAGTAGCGCCGCCAGCGCCGGGCTGAAGCAGACGAGAAAAGCCAGCCCCAGCGAGAAGAACGGATGCCAGATGTCGTCGTACATCGACACGTTTCGCATGGGCCGGGGCAACTCGTCCTGACAGATCGGCCCCGTCTCCTCGATCACCACCACAAAGTGGCTGACGATAATGGCCAGCGAAAACAGCCAGGCTGCAATGATGAATATCATACCGAACACGGTGACGACCAGCGTGGCGAAATAGAAGACGTGCAACAGCCCAATAAGAATCATCACGATGAGATTCATGGGTCGGAGCAACATGACGAACAATTCCAGTGTTTGAACGCGCGCGAGGTATTCGATCGCCTGGCGTTTTTTCGGACGCTTGGACAGTGGCAGGGGCTTGCGCAGCCGGTCGAGTGGACTTTCGGGCTTTACCTCCACCGGTCGAAGGAGCTCGCCGGTGATCGGATCATATTTCGGTGGAGAGGGGCGGTCGTGCGATTCGTAAGCCAGGTCAATCGGGCCGTCGTCGGGTTGCCCGCTTACGGTTCCTCGCAGATCAATCTCGGCACCGAACTGGTCGAACCGCGTAGGCGAATAAACCTTCCGGGCTTCATCAAGCCGACCAGGCTCGGCGGCGACTGGCTCATCAAGTTTATAAGTGCCGTCTTCCACCAGGTTCGGCAGGTCACTGAGCAGCGGCACGTCGTTCAGCCGCCCGCAGGCCGGGCATTGGATCAAGCTCCCGGCTTTGTCGTCGGGCACTTCAAACGGGTGATCGCAATGACAGGCGAAGGAAATCATATCCGGCTGGCATCCATTATAGCGGCTAGCAAGGCCGTTGTCCGACACCCTCGGGTAAACTAAACTGCCGCGGAGTGACAATATTTTGTAGAGGGTGATGGATTCAGTGGCAAGGGCCACCAGCCTGTGGCTGGATTCGGGCCAGAGGCCCCAAGCCACTCAAGCAGTATCGGGCCGAATGCAGGTGCCAAGCGAAAAGTGGTCACTCTCACATGCCGAGGTTCTGGAAAGGATGCGTTTATGCGGAGCTGGCTTTGCATTCTGGTCGTGTTGGGGATTTCGGGGATTGCCGCTGCGCAGGACCCTCCGCAAGGCGACCAACTCAAGAAGATGTACGACGAAACGCTGGTTCAGCTTAAGGCCGCACAGGAGCGCAAGACCGAACTGGCGGCCGAAAACGAACGGCTGGGCGCGCAGCTTGCCGAATCAAAAAAGCAGGCCGAAGCCACGCAGTCGGAAATCCAGAACCTACGGCGAGATTTTGCCGGCCTTGCCGATCGCACCTTTCGCCTACGGTCACAAATGGCCGCGTGGGAGAAATTCGTCAAGTCCTACCCTGCCATCGAAAGCCGATGGACGGTCTTTAGGGATATCGACCTGCTCGCCGCTCCCGACTGGCTGGTCCACGGCGATGATTAAGTCCGAAAACAAGGCGCAGAAAAAAGCCGGCGGACCGTGAGGCCCGCCGGCTTTGCTGGGGTTTCAAGATCGGCGGAAATGGATTCTTAGTGCTGACCCACTTCCAACCGAACATACTTTTCAAGTTTCACGTTCTGAGCCTTTAGCATCTGGCTGATCGAGCCTTTGAACATCTGGGCGTTGAAAAATTCCTGATCGAGCAACACGCGCTCGGCATAGAACGAATTCAGCTTCCCCTCGGCGATTTTTTCGGCAATCGCCTGGGGCTTGCCCGTGGCCTTGGCCTGTTCCACCGCGATCTCACGTTCTTTGGCCACCAGATCGGCCGGCACTTCCTCACGGGTCAGGCCGAGCGGCTTGGCAAAGGCGATGTGCCCGCCAAGCTGTTTAATCAAATCGTCGCTGGCATTGCCAGTGAAGCTCATCAGCACAGCGATCTTGCCGGTGATGCTGTAGAGATAGGTGCCCTTGGTCTGGCCAGCGGCGTCCAGCAAAGCTGATTTGCCCACCTGCACGTTTTCACCGGTCTGCTGTGACACTGCTGTTACGGCTTCCTTCACCTCCGGGTCGCTCATCAGATCGGCGGGGGCACCGGCCAGCAGCTTCCTTGTGCCGAGCTCCAGGATCTTAGCGACCGGATCACTCTTGGCCGTGAAATCGGTATTGCAATTGACCACGACTGCCGACGCCTTCTGCTTGTCGGCCGAGACGGCCACGGCCACACGGCCTTCATTGGCGATCCGCTCGGTAATGGACGTTTTCACGCCCTTCTTGCGAAACGCGTCGATCGCCGCCTGCACGTCGCCACTGGTTTCGGTCAACATCTTTTTGCATTCCATCATGCCCTGACCGGTCTTGGCACGAAGTTCGTTCACGAGTTGCGCGGTAATAGCCGCCATGGATTCTTCTCCGTAATGCTTGAATTAAAAACGACTGCTCGAACCTACTGCGCCGCAGCGACCGGGTCCGGCGAAGGGGTCGCGGGCACGGTTTCGGCTGGCGCTTCTTCGGCCTTGAAAGCCGTCCGGGTAGATCGGCGACGGGGTTGAGCCGTCTCCTCGTCACCCTTGGTTGCCCCGCGGCCCTGCTTGCCTTCAATTGCGCTGTCGGCCAGTTCCTTGAGAATCAGCTCGATCGCCCGCATGGCATCGTCGTTGCCGGGAATCGGCAGGTCGATCAAATCAGGGTCGCTGTCGGTGTCGATCAACGCGATCGTCGTCACACCCAGTTTCTTGGCTTCCTTCACCGCGATGTGTTCACGACGGGTGTCGATGATGAACATCACACCGGGCATGCGGTCCATCTTGCGGATGCCTTCCAGATTGGTCTTGATCTTGGTCATCTCACGCTGAAGCGTGGATTTCATCTTCTTGGAGTAACTGTCGATCAGCGCCTTGCCGTCCGTGCCGGCCAACCAGAGCTTTTCCAGTTCTTCCAGGCGATTAAGGCGGGCGCGGATCGTACGGAAATTAGTGAGCGTTCCACCGAGCCAGCGTTCGGTCACGCTGTGCATCCCGCAGCGTTTGCTTTCTGCATCCACCGCAAAACGGGCCTGCCGCTTGGTGCCGACGAAAAGCACATCGCGGCCACTGGCCACTGTGTTTTGCACCAGCTTTTTAGCGCGAAGGATACCCTTGACGGTTTCCTTTACGTCAATGATGTGAATCATGTTGCGCTTGCCGTGAATGTACGGCTCCATTTTGGGATTCCACCGCGAAACGCGATGCCCGAAATGCACGCCGGCTTCGACCAACGCTTTGACAAGTTCTGCTTGTGACATTGCCATGACGAAACTCCATTTCGACCCTTATTGGGTCGTCAGCCTGAAACGAGAGTGGTGGCCAAGAGCGCCACAATCGCCATGAGGCTTAATTTCTGACGAGGATTTTATAGAGCAAGAATGACGAACAGGCCGCTACGATAAACAACCCGCCGTTCGACCCTTGGCGAGTCGAGCCATGAATTTTACCCGTCGGCCAAACGGGCTGCAAGGCCTTTTGAATGGGTTTTTTTGTGGGATGATCGCTCGGCGGACGCGGGACGCAGGCACGAACGCCCTTGGGCCGATGCGGTCCGAAAGACCATTTACGCGCCGCAACAGCAGGCGCGGGTACCCCCCTGCCATTTATGGCCCCGGGATTAATGCCGGTAACTTACCGGGGTGGATTTCCCCGCCCTGCGGATTTGCGTTAACATCCGCCGTCCTTAAAAAAAAACTAAAATGACCATGATCCCTGACACCAAGAAGAACTACAAGACGACACTGAATCTCCCGCAGACGGCGTTTGCCATGGAGGCCAAGCTGGTTCAGAACGAACCGGCCCGGCTAAAGAAATGGCAGGAAGACGACGTTTATCAACAATTGATGACCTCTCCGCGGCACACGAAGGGGACGTGGGTGCTCCATGACGGCCCGCCGTTTGCCAATGGTGACATCCATATCGGGCACCTTATTAATAAGACGCTCAAGGACATCATCCTGCGCTTCCGTTCGATGCAGGGCTATCGCACGCCTTACGTCCCCGGGTGGGACTGCCATGGCCTGCCGATCGAACACAAGATTCAGCAGGAACTCGGGCCAAAAATCAGACAGATGTCGGCGGTGGACGTTCGGCAGAAGTGTTTCGCTTATGCCGAGAAGTACGTCGGAATCCAGTCGGTGCAGTTTCAGCGCCTTGGCATCTTTGGAGACTGGGCCAATCCCTACCTCACTCTCAAGCCCGCATACGAATCGGCTACGCTCGAAGTTTTCGCCCGCTTCGTCGAAGCCGGGCTGGTTTACAAGCGTCTTAAGCCCGTGCCCTGGTCGGTCAGCAATCAAACGGCATTGGCCGATGCCGAACTGGAATATCAGGACAAACAGGACCCGAGTATTTTTGTCGAATTTGCGCTGACTGCCGGGTTTGGTGGGATCGACGGCGTCAGCCTGCTCGTCTGGACGACGACGCCGTGGACATTGCCGGCCAATCTTGCGGTCGCGGTCAATCCCAAGGTTGAATACGCGCTCGTGCGTTACGCCCGCAACGCAAAAACCCGCCACGCGGTCGTCGCCGTTCCACTGGTGCAGGCGGTCTTTGGGCAACGTAAAGGCATCGAGTCGTTTGAAGTGCTTTCGACCCATCCGGGCGAAGCCTTGCTGGGTTTGGCTTATCGTCATCCGTTCATCGACCGGACGGGGAAGATTCTGCCCGCCGACTATGTGACGACCACCGACGGCACGGGGCTGGTTCACACCGCGCCCGGGCATGGCGAAGAGGACTACGGCCTGGGCATGCAAAACGGGCTGGAGGTGTATTGCCCAGTGCTTGCCGATGGACGGTTCGATCAGACGGTGCCGGCATGGTTGGCCGGCGCGTCGGTGTTGAAGGACGCCAATCCGCTGGTCACAAATAAGCTGCGAGAACTCGACGTGCTGTTCGATGAAGTGGTTATCACCCATAGCTATCCGCATGACTGGCGGAGCAAACAGCCGGTAATCCAGCGGGCGACAGAACAATGGTTTGTGGGGATGGATCAGCCCTTCCAAAACGGGCCATCGCTCCGCGACCGCGCACTGCGCGCGGCCGAGGATCAGATCGAATTCGTACCCCGATGGGGACAATCCCGGCTGACGGGAATGCTGGCCTCGCGGCCCGACTGGTGCGTATCCCGCCAGCGGGCATGGGGATTGCCGATTCCGGTCTTTTACAATGAGGCCGGTGAGGCGCTGCTGACGGCCGAAAGCGTGCGCGCCGTGGCACGGCGGTTTGCCGCGAAGGGATCGGATGCCTGGTTCACCGATGCGCCGTCAGAATTGCTTGGCGATTTCGATCCGGGGCCGAAGTTTCCCAAGGACAAACTGCGCAAGGAGAAGGATATTTTTGATGTCTGGTTTGAATCGGGCAGTAGTTGGCACGCGGTGCTGCAAGCTCGGGGCGACCTGAAGTTTCCGGCGGATTTATATCTCGAAGGCTCTGACCAGCATCGCGGATGGTTTCAGTTGTCATTGCTTCCGTCGCTTGGTGCGACCGGCCAGCCGCCTTTCAAACAGGTGTTGACGCACGGGTTTGTAGTCAAACCCGACGGCACGAAAGTCAGCAAGAGCGATAAGGAATATGTGACCGCGACCCAGGAAATTGACCGCCATGGTGCCGATCTCCTGCGCCTCTGGTGCAGCAGCGTAGATTATCAAGGCGACATTCCCACCAGCCCAAAGTCCATTTCCGATTTCGGCGATAAGTATCGAAAAATCCGCAATACGCTGCGCTATCTATTGTCAAATCTGTACGACTTCGATGCCTCGCAGCAGAAACTGGAAGTCCCGCAGAACAGCCTCGACGGTTGGGTGCTGAATCAGCTTGACGAATTAATTGTCGAAGTGGCCAGCGGATACGACCAGTACCAGATTCATCGCGTGTTCAGGCTGCTGCACGATTTCTGCGCGGTGCAGATCAGCGCAGTCTACGGGAACGCCATGAAGGACCGGTTGTACTGCGAATCACCCGATTCGCCGGTTCGGCGAAGGTGTCAGTTCGTCATGCACAAGATGGCGACGGCGCTCATCAAGTTGATGGCGCCGATCCTGGTTTACACTGCCGACGAAGCCTGGGAACACCTGACCACTAAGCCCTCAGGCGAGGCCGGCCTCTCGAGCGTTCACCTGGCATTGCTACCAACGCCATCGGGCGCGGTCGTCAGCGATAGCCAGCGCGAGGAATGGAAGCTCCTCATGATGCTGCGCGACCAGGCGCTCGGCCAGCTCGACGCCCTTAAGAAATCAGCGGGGGTCAATAAGGCCGCCGATGCCGAAGCGGTTTACCACGTAAATGATGACGCGCTGCGCCGCGCGCTTCAGGCGTATGGTGCGGACCTGGAAGATTTGGTCGGCGTTGGATCATGGAGTTTTGCCGAGGAAGGCCGGGAAGGCCCGGCGGTGCGGGTGAGTGTTGTCGATCGACGAGAAACCTATCCGGCCTGCGCGCGAAGCTGGAAACGACGCAAGGACGTTGGTGCCGATCCCGAATACCCGGACCTTTCCCTCCGCGATGCCAAGGTCCTGCGGGCGGCGAAACTTTAGTGCAACATGGGCAAGGAACCGATCAATCTGGCGGTCCTAGTCAGTGGCAGCGGCACCACGCTGCAAAATCTGATCGACCAGATTGCCGCTGGTCATCTGAATGCCCGGATCGCGGTCGTAATCGCGTCGAGGTCGGGGCTGCTGGGAACGGATCGCGCTGCAAAGGCTGGTTTGCGAACAGAGATCGTCGATAAGAAGGCTTGCTCATCACCTGCGGATTTCAGCCAGCGGGTTTTTTCTTATTGCCGGGCGGCGCAAGTTGATCTGGTCTGCCTTTGCGGCTGGCTCAGCCTTCTGGAAATCCCTGATGTTTTTGCCGGTCGAGCCATGAACATCCACCCGGCATTGCTTCCCAGCTTTGGGGGTCGCGGAATGTTCGGGCATCACGTTCACCAGGCGGTGCTCGATCATGGCTGCAAAGTCAGCGGGTGCACCGTGCATTTTGTCGACAATCATTACGACGCCGGACCCATCATCTTGCAAAAGACCTGCCCCGTGCTGGATTCCGACACCGCGGCCACGTTAGCCGCGAGGGTTTTTGAAGAAGAAAAACTCGCCTATCCCGAAGCCATTCGGCTTTTCGCGGGTGGCCGGTTGCGCATATCAGACCGCAGAGTGTCGATCGTATAATCCGAGCCGGAACGGCCGGTACTACCTTGCGCGCATCTATGGCTTGGAAAACGTGAAATTCGGGATGATCGGAATGCCCCATGCCGTACACCCGAGCGCCCGCAAATTATCCAGGGTCAAATTATTGCAACTGTGGAAAACGCTGTAATGTTCATCGTCGGGAACATAATCCACGTTGTTCCAGGCGTTTCGTCGTACCGGGCCAGGTGAAGATCGAAAACGAGCGTCCAGTGCCACCAGCAGCGTCGCCAGCTTCAACCGGTCCACGTCAAAAGCGATCATCTTATGTGCCGGCGGGTCTGGACTGGGGGAAACCGGCGGCGGAAGAAAATGCTCCCGGCGACCGAAAGCCGATTTCCCGCTGGCGAATAGCGCAACCAGCGTATGAAACGGGTCGGTCTTGTTGTCCACCGAGAAACCGTAATCGCCAAAGACGTATTCCACGTATCGCCCTTTGCCGAGTTCGGGAAGAATCAACGACGAATGCACGCCATAGTCCGCGTAATATACAGTGACGGGTGCAGACACCCGCCGCTCCGGAACGACGTGCGTCATGCATCCCGATATCAGCAAGCAAATGCAGGCACAAATTGACCGCTTCGCTATTAGAACCATGTAAAATCCGCCCGCTATATGTATGAGCAAGTCGCTACGTTGTAAAAGGGTGTGGCCACTTTTGGTGGGGCACCTCCGTTCGGCCCGACTCTCGTTCCGTGGCTTGGGCCTGTGGCCCGAGTCTGGCCGCAACCCGGAGGCCTGTGCCCCTGAATTCGTGCCCACCCATAAAATATCGCCACGCCCACGCTCTTGCAAAATCCGATGAGCGCCCCCGCTGGTGAAGTTTCGCCCCGGCTCGTACAATCAACGCTCTCTCTTGACGGAGCGCACGTGATGAAACGATTAGTTTTATTGTTGACCATAAGTCTGACCGCGATGGCGTCGGCGGCGCGGGCTGACGAAATCGTCGTCTCCTCCGGCGGAAATCCACTGCCCGTGCCAAACATCAAGATTTTGCGTGTTGCCGGCACCAAGTTGTTTTACCGCTCCAACACCAGTGGAAATGAAGGATCCAGGGAACTGGACCAGATTCAGAAAATCAAGGTGGATGACGAGCCGAACCTGACTGCGGCCGAAGAAGCGTACCTCGCCAAGCAGTGGCCGGCCGCAATGGATGGTTATCAGAAGGCCCTGCGATCGAGCGAAAAGGCCTGGGTGAAGGACCGTTCGGCTTCGCGGCTGATTGACGTGGGCGACAAGGTCGGGCGGCTGGATATTGTTATGTCGGCGTATGTGTATATGGTTTCGAAGGACGCCAAGGCCGCTGCCGGCACAAGGCCGAAGGTGAACGACACAATGCCGGGCCTCGATGCGGCAGTCCTGGAACTTAATAAGGGCCTCCAGGACAGCAAGCTCAACGACGAACGCCGCGTGGCGCTGCTGTCAATGCTGCTGGACGTACAGCGTGCCCGCAAGGACACCACCGGCCAAACCGAAACGCTCGAGCAACTTCAAAAGTACAGTTCGGACATGGGCAACGATCCCACTATGGCCCGCACGCTGGCCGACCTGACTCTCAGTATCGCCAAAAGCGCACTTCAGCAGAAAAATTATGACAAGGTGCTTGCGGAGATCGACGCCCGAAAATCCAGCTTCGTTGATCCGAATCAGCAGATCGAAGCCCTGATGTTGATCGCCCAGGCAAAGGACGCGCAACTCGGAACCGAGCCGGATCCGAAAAAGCTGAAAGACGTGGGCCTCGATTACATGCGCGTAGTGGCCAACGCCCGCGACATACCCAATGCCCCGCAGGTGCCGGCGGCACTGTTTGCCACCGGCCGAATCATGGAAAAACTCAATGAACCCAAGGAAGCAGTCCGACTTTACAGCGACGTGGCAAAAACGGAGAACGCGTTTTCGGCCCAGGCCAAAGAGGCCGTCGATCGACTGAATTCAGTCAAATAACCCCGTTCTTCCAAAAGACCAACTCTTAGGCGATTCCAAATTATGCATGTTTTCATCAAGAAGAATCAGAAGAAGCTGATGGCGATTTTCGCGGTCGTGCTGATGGTCGCGTTTCTCATTCCGACCGTTGCCACGCGCGGACAGCGCAGCGACCGCGTGAGCGCAACGGTCTTCGAAAGCCAGCCCGTCTATGCTAGCGAGCTTGCCCAAGCTCGTGGGGAGTGGGAACGGCTCAAGAGCGTGCAGATTTTCAACCCCTACCAATACGGAAACATTCCGATCGTATATCGATTGGGCCAGTCGGCTGTCGAGGAGATCAACCGCCACCCCGAACTCTTCTGTCTTTTGCAGGTTGAGGCCCGCGATCTCGGCATTACCGTCACCGACGACCAGGTGGAAACATTGCTCAAATCCGACCAGGTGCGGCTACCGGCGATGAATGACATTAGCGAATACGAGCGCACGCGATCGGCCTTGGCGGGCTTGCTGCTGATTGAAAACGGCTTTGAACGCATCGCCAGCAACGTGAAGATCAGCAATCCGCTGGGCAAGCGTTTGCTGGCTCAAAATTTTCAGGAGATCAAGGTCGGCCTGGTCGAATTTCCGGTGGCTGAATACACCACGCAGGTGAAAGCCCCCACCACCCAGCAGGTACAGGAACAGTTTGCCAAGTGGTCGCAGGTCGAGCCGACGCAGGCCAGCACCCGCGATAATCCTTATGGCGTGGGATACAAGTATCCCAATCGTGTAAAGCTGCAATACATCACCGTGAAGCACGACGACGTGAAGCACGCGGTGCTCAAGAGCAAAAGCGATCAGGAGTGGGCCGTCACGGCGTTCCGGTATTACCGGGCGCATCCAGAGCTGTTTCCAACCACCGCCCCCAGCACTACCAAGCCGTCGCCGCCGACCACACGACCATTTGAGCAGGCCCGCACCGAAGCCATTGATGCCGTCGTGGAACCGCAGGTCGAGAAACTCAGCGGGGAAATTCTGGGTCGGCTGATGGGACAATTGAATACCGATTATGCCGTTGTCGCTCGGACTCTCGGCGCTGCGGCCCCCACCACCCTTCCCGTCGCCAGCAATGGTGCTGCTTACAACAGCTTCGATTATCTGCAGAACCTGGCAATCGACGTGCAGAAGCAGTTTGGCGTGCTGCCGACCGTCTCCAACATCGACCAATGGCAGACCCGCCAGCAAGCCAGTGAGCTTCCGGGGATCGGCCAGGCGACGGTGGACGGGCGCGCATTTGCCGACCAGGCGGTGGTACTTGCCGCTCCATTCTTTAACGAAAGCGATCGCACGCGCCTGCCGGTAACAAACCTGTGGCAGCCGTCGAATCTGGCTGCCGACGCATCCCGCAATCGATACGTCTTCCGCCTTACGGCCGCCCGACCCGCCGAGGTGCCCACGGACGTTTCCCAAGTCGCGGCGAAAGTTACGGAGGATTTGCTGAAGGAAAGCTCGCTGCGCGTGGCCCGGGCGGCCGCCATCTCATTTATTGACCAAAGCAAGAAAACGAGCATTGCCGACGCCGCGACTGCCGATCACCGCAAGGTGATTACGCCCGGCTATCTGAGTGTTAACGCTCCGACGATCGAGGGCTATGCGCTGGACGCGCCTTCGCTACGGACGTTCCTGGGTGAATCCTTCCGAATGCTGACACTGCCGCGTGGCGAAAAGAAAATGCCGATGACCACGATCGACCTGCCATCGGCAGGAAAGGTATTGGCAGTGCAACTGGATGACGTGCGGCCTACGTGGACGCCGCAAACAATGGCGTCAGTTCAATGGGAAGCGACCGGTGACGCATGGTCGCGCCTGGCGCAAATGGTGCAAACCGAATGGTTCAATTGGGATGCCACGACCATGAGACTGAACTACAAGCCCGCCGACCGAAGAGAGTAAGTTGCGGCGGGTGCTACGATTCGCGGTCTATAGTGCCATCAGGCTTCGGGTGCTACTCAATTTGACTTTGATTCCCGCTCCCGGGCGGCGTACTCTCAGGTGATGCTGCACTGGTGCAAAACGCGACTGCTGGCAAACACTCTCAGCTTGCTTGACCCACGCTCGTGCGCGGCGCTGGCGATCATCGCTTTCTTCCGTCTATCCAGTCCTGCTGACGCCCAGATCGCTGACCCCAATAGCGTCCGCGATGTATCGGGCGGAGTTTATGTACACGATTCGGGGGTGGTGACAGAGAAATTGTCTCTGGCCGACCGGATGCAGCGACTGGGCGAATGGGGAAAGTCTGCGGAAATCTACCAGGAAATTATCGAGGGGTTTCTCGATCGGGTTATACCGGTAGCGGGCCAGAAAGACCCCGAACGGTATGTCGGTGTGGTCACCGAAGTTCAACAGCGGATGGCGAAATGGCCGCCAGCAGGCATCCAGGCCTACAACGCTCGCTACGATGCCCAAGCGGCCCAAATGTTGGTTGCAGCCAGCGATCGGGCGGCCCTGCGTGTGATACTCAACCGCTATTTTGCGACGGATTCAGCAAGGGAAGCCGGTAAGCGCCTTATCGATCTGGCTTTGGAGTCCGGCGATTTCCTCTCCGCGGGGTGGACGGCCGAACAGTTGCTGCAATTTCATCCGTCACTTGCTCTTGATCGCCATACCCTGCTCTATCGGGCGGCGATCGCATTTCATCTGGCCGGGGATGAAAGCAAGGCGGCCCGTTGGGCTGGGGAATTGAAAGAGAAGTTTCCCGCTGCGATCGGAACACTGCGCGGCACTGATGTGATCCTCGCCGAGGTGATCGATGCTGACCTTAAGGCGCCCCTTCCCGCGCTCGCTCCACAGCCCGCCGAGTCCTGGCCGATGTTTGGCGGGTCCAATCAGCGAAATCGCGTTAGCTCCGGGAACGGAAGGCCGGGAGCTAAAACCTACTCCCTGGAACTGCACGGATTCGACGCCGCGGGATCTCCGTCGCCCGGCGGGCCGGACGTTCGAGCATTATTCCAACGTCGGCAAGATGCCGGCCAGTTACTAACCGTTTACCCCGTCGTCGATCGCGGGGAAATGTTCTTTCAAGACGGCCGGCGATTGTATGCCCTTCATGCCGACAACGACGGCCCGCTCCCCGGCTGGGCGCAAACCTATCCGGGCGATCCGCGGCAGCGTGGCGGGCAGTTCATCATCGACGCGCCCGGCCCCACTTCCGCGTCCGAACTCACCGTCACCCTTACCGAGGATTCCGTTCTGGCCATCATGGGACAGACCGATCAAACTCTTCTCATGCAACTGGGCCGAAGCCCGCAACGGATTCCCCAGTTGGTATGCCTGAACCGGCAAACCGGCAAGGAACGCTGGCGAGGCCCCAAAGGAATCCCACCCGATCGCGCGCAGCTTCAGACCGCCCAGCCCACCGGCTCCCCCATCGTCATTGGCGACAATGTTTTCGTCACGCTCCGTAATAGCAAGGGGATGCAACTGAACGACTCCTTCGTCGTCTGCCTGGAACTGGCCAGCGGGAAATTCCGTTGGGCCACCTATATTGCCAGCGCCAACGCATCGATGACGATGGACGGAGAACTGGTATTGGCCCCCCTCAGTGATACGCATTTGGCATCAACCGGCGACCGGTTGTTCGTCTGCACTGATCTCGGTGCGGTCGCGGCGCTCGACGCAAGCAACGGCCAAGTGCTCTGGCTAAATCTCTACCCCCGTGAGGCTCCCGAAAATCCGCTTAACAACCCCATGCGCTGGGGCCAACGCCGCCTCCCCGATCGAACCTCCGCCTTTAAGCCCTGGACGAGTAATCCTGCCATCGTCGATCACGGAAGAGTGCTGGCGCTGCCTAATGACGGGAAATTCCTTCACATCTACGACGCCGGCACTGGTGCGATCCTCAAGCGGATCGATCTGGCCCAACTCAATGAAACCAATCGGTCCGGTCCAACCGATACCCCGGACACCCTTGTGGGTGTGGTCGATGGCAAAATCATCCTGGCCGGGTCGCTCAGTGTTTACTGCATCGACATCAATGCCTATCAACCGGATCGGCCGATGCGAGATAATCTGCCGGCGATTTTATGGAAGAAGCAGTTTTTTGAGGGCAACGCCATTCGGGGCCGAAGTTTTGTGACGACCGACGCGGTCTACGTCTCAACGCAAAGGAACATCAACTGCATCCGGATGAAAAACGGAGCCGTTGAGATGACCTATCCCGCGGGGGACCGCGAGTGGGACGAGGGTGAAGGTCCGGGCAACATTCTGGTGCTTGGGGACCGGGTGATCGTCGCCGGGGATCGGGCCGTGGTGGTGTACAGCGATTTGAACTTAGCCAAGGCTCGCCTCGACGCTGCAGTGGCTGCTGATCCGGCGAATCCCGGTCCGCGGCTCGATTACGCCGAGGTGATGGACACCGCAGGGCAAAGTGATCTGGCGTTGACCAAACTGGATGAGGCGATCGAACTGCTTTCCAAGGGATCCCAATCGCCCGACCTGCGTCAAAGGGCATTTGAAGATTGCCTGCGCTTTGCCGCTCGGCTTACAAAAGACCCCGACAATGTCCCATTGATGCGCCGGAGTGCCGACATCTACAGCCGGGCCGCGAAGTTGGCGCAAACGCCTGCGCAACAAGCGGTGTGGCGCGTACAACGCGCAGCGCTGGCCGACAATATGCGAGACGGCGCGACTGCGGTTCAGTTCTACCAGGAAATTCTGGCCAACGACGCCGTTCGTGCGTGCGTGGTGCCGGCCGAATCCTCGGGCCTGGTACTTCCCGCAGGGCAGGTGGCCGAGCGCGCCATCGACCGGCTGAAACGCCGGTACGGCGCGACCGTATATGCCCCGTTTGAACGCAAGGCCGGCGAGGCTCTGGCAGCGGCGGGCACGAGCGCAAATCCCGCCAGTCTCGTCAACGTGGCCGAACAATTTCCCAACGCGCGCTGCGCTCCGCAGGCACTGCTGCAGGCCGTCGAGGCCTACGAAGCGCGCAGCGACGCCCGCCAAGCCCTTCTGGTCTTACGGCAGCTCTACTTTTCGTATGCCGATTTCGAAAACCGACCGGCGGTGCTGGAATCAATGGCTCGAAACTACTTGGCGATGCCCGGGCGAGTCAGTTCGGCAATTGCCCGGCTGGCCCAGGGCGCGCGACTCGGAAATCCCAACCTCCAGCGTCCGCTGCGCCTGCCCGATGGCAAACTCATCACCGGCATCACTCTGAGCGCCGCTGCGGAGGAACTGCGTACCTTTGCCGCGCGGCAGGCCCCTGGCACCATGCCCGATGTGGGCCTCCCCATCCCCGGCACCGGCCGTAAGGTTTCGGGCCTCCGGCCTTTTTCTGAGGTCACCGACGCGGCGATTTCAGACGTGGCTGCAATCGTGGACTGCAACGACGATGTGAGCCGCCCCGACCGGATTGTCTTGAGTAAATCGGACAAGGCGACATGGGTGATCGAACCGGCGGCGCCACAGCCCAAGATGACACTCGACGCTACATTTGGCCCGGCGCGGGGCTGTGCGTGGGTGGGAGGCGCGCTGCTATTGTGGAGCGATGCCAGGGTCTCTCTGCATTATCCCGACACACAAACGACCGCATGGCAAATAGACTGTGCATCGCTGCCTGCCCTGGAACTGTCAGTCGATCCCGAGTTGGACGTGATCGACCTGGCCGGGGTTGCTGATGAGCGAGAGCGAGCAATTTTTGCGAACGGCAGACGCCTGGCGATCCAGCCCGGCGCGGTGCGCCGCTTTCTGCGTGCCCCACGCGCCGTGCCAGCACCCGCCCCCCGCGCGCCCCATTCGACAGAGATCATCACGCAGGTCTGCCCAAATTCCGATCGCATCTTTGTTGGCACCAGCACCGGACGGATATTTTGTATCGATCCGGCCAAGGGCAACATCATCTGGCAGAATCGCTCAACGGAAGACCCCATTGACCGCCTGGTTGCCAACGACGACTTCTGTGCCGGCAAGGCCGCGAACGAAGCGACCGCGATGTTGCTGGTCATTGACAACTATTCCGGCCGTCCGATCGGTCGCCGCAGTTTCAACCTCGCCAACGGCCAACCGCTGTGCAATCTGGCATTGTCCGTCGACGGCACGCTGGTATTTACCCTTCCCGACAAGCTGTTTATCAAAGACCTCTTTGAGCCTTGGAAAAATGAAGCCCGACGAGTTGAATCCGACTCAGCAGACGGCGCGCTGAACCTGGCCGGGACGGCACCGGATCAACTGCAAGTGGTTGACGGTCGCATTATCGTATTGGCCGACGAGGGACGGTTCGTCCGGGTCCATTCCCTCGAAACCGGCCGGCTGCTAAGGCTGCCCGGGGAGCCGGGGAAACCGACCATCCCGCTTTCCTTCAGCACCGGTGCCGCCAACTGGACCGTCCGCCTGCGCGTTATAGGCCCGCGATTGTATGCCCTGTCGCCATTAAGCGTTCTGTCGATCAACCTGGACAAGCCTGCCGATGCCTGGAACCTGAACTTGCCGGTCGAACCGGAGGCCCCGCGAAATTTCAGTTCCCTCACGATCGCCCGGGATTTCCTCTGCGCGTTCGATGAACTGACCACTACCCGCAACACCCGGCGGTTGTACGCTTTTGGCCGCTATCCCGCGGAAGGTTCCGACGGCGAATCAGGACGACTGGACTACCAACAGGATTTGACCCACCCCGCCGGGATTCTTTGGATCAGGCCGGTCAATCATGGGCTGGCTTTTTTGAGCGGAGACGGAAAACTTCATTTCCTAAAATCGAATTAGTCGGCATTTGGGCCGCATCATCGAGCCTGCCGGCGCGTGTTCCATTTTCCAGGTCGGCACTGGCAGACTCTTCCGGCGAAACAACGCAGGATTGATGCAGAATCAAACTGCCACTTCGACGGATCACAGTGCACGGGATAATAGAAATCGCCAGAGTCGATGTTCTTTGGGTTCTACGATAAAAAAAGTGGCGAGTATCCGTAATGAGGATCGATTTTACGCGTTTACAACCACTTTGATCGCCGCAGCTTTGTCGTCGCGGCAGGTGGTCATCGCTTGCTGGATATCTTGCAGAGCAAATCGGTGTGAGACCAGCTTTTCACCGGGGATGATGCCCGTTTGAAGCAATAGCAGCACCTGCGGGAAGTAGATCGCGGGGCTGGCGTGGCTGGCACGAAGCTGCAGTTTTTTGAAATGGAATGCGTTCGCATCGAAGCTGATGACAGGGTTACCCGTGCCAATTCCGATGTATGTTATCACCCCGCCATACGACAGCAGCGGAAGCGCCATAGGCAGCACCTCAACCGGAGCCGTAACCAGCAGCCGATCGAACTGCCCGTGCAGCGCTGGGTCAAACGGCGTAGAACCATCTACAGGCACAATTCGCGCGCCAAGCGACTCGGCCAGTTCCACCCGCTTGAGGCTTTGCGGCCGGGAGAACGCTGCGACGGACGATGCGCCGGCCCGGGCCGCTATGGCGATGGCCATGAGGCCGATCGGGCCGACGCCGATCACGCCCACGCGGTCGGCCAGTTGAATGTCGGCGGTTTTCACGAGGTCGAAGGCCACGCCGGCAGGCTCGGCAAGGCAAGCCACTTCGGCCGATAGCTGCTGATAAGGCACGCAAGCGCAGGCCGGGGCGATCATCCGCTGGCTGAAACCCATCGCTGGTTGCGACCAGAAATTGGCCGCCTTGGCACAAAGGTCTATCCGCCCGCTCCGGCACAATGCGCATGTCCCGCAATAGCTGCTGCTCTCCAGGACCACTTTCTGCCCGACCGACACATTCCGCACGCCCGCGCCGATCCCTTCGATCGTGCCAGCCACTTCATGCCCAAACGGCCCCCAGTCCTTGCGCGTGATCGCCGCCGACAAGTCGGTCCCGCAAATTCCGCAGGCGTTAATCTTCAACAGCACCTGATCCTCGCCCAATACGTCAGGCAATTTCACGTCGATCAATCGCGTTTCATAAGGCGCGCGCATTTGCGCACTTTTTACGTTCATCTTGGCTTACTCCGTTGGGCGAGTCGGTCTTTCACACAATCGGCGATCTTACGCTTCCCATGCGATTTCAACATGTCTGCCGGAATCCGCCGACTCCTGCGTCGTTTCCAGCAACAGGTCCACGCGATAGCCGGTATAGCGATCCTGCTCGCCCTGCTGCCCGGCGGCGATTTGATTCAGAAAGAACCGCTCGGCCTCGACAAACGGATCGACGATGGCCAGGGCAAATTCGGTAAACGTGCCTGCGGAATTGTCGTAATAAGACAGCCGGGCGGCGTTGTTAAGCGGTTCGTTCCACACGGGTGTTTCCAAAGTCAATCGGCCATTAACCCCGCTGATCTCCAAGCCCTCTTCCCACCCACGCCGTTCGTATCCGATCCTGGCAAGCGGGTGCCAGTTGGCCTCGAAGTGGCCCGTCCCGCCGGACTCAAGATCAAATAGCGCGTGGCTCATCAGGTCAACGTCGCTGC
>JBBQSU010000048.1:0-22899 GCA_038234815.1 Tepidisphaerales bacterium
CGAACACTCTTCGGAAAGTGCTGATCGAGGGGATTCCGTGCGGCAGACGCAGAAAGGTCCTGAGCCACCGCTCTTCGTCCAGAGCATGCTCGACGATTCCAGGGTAATCATCGCAGCCGCACATCACCGCCAGAATGGCGATCACCAGCACGTCGGTGAGAAAATGGCGTGCGTTCTCAGCACGCGGGTCCTGAGCTTCGACTTCTTCAAACATGCGCATAATGAGACTGGTCGGCTGTGCATCCATGCAAGACCTCGGCGACAAAAACAAAATGAATCAAACGCGGGGCCTACGCGAACAAACCGGGTATGTAGCATGGCCAAAGCAAAAGCGCAAATGTGCAGTGCACCGTTATTTTGCGGGCGTCCAAATGATTTGGCCCTGGCCCAGAAGCACGTTGATGGCGAGACCTGCGATGGACAAGTCGCGATACCGCCGACGCTGGAACATCGACACGACGTCCAACACCGTGCCCACGGCGGGCAAAATGAATGTAAGCCCGAGGAGTTTGTAGGACATCATGTCAGACGCTGAGCGTCCCTCAATCGCCCAATGAAAGACCGCCACGAACATAGCAACCCCTGCAATGGCAACGCAGAACGAAGCGATGCCCACCCCCGACTGCCGCAGCGGCGGTAGTGGCGCATATTCGATTGCCTCAAGCGGGTGTTCTTGGCACATAACAGATCAGCATTGAACGGCCGGCCGGGCTCTCGACCGTCTTCCAAACTACCGGGACCGTTGCGCCCGGCCCGTCCGTTCCAGTGCGTGGTTATCTGGCGGCCGCACCGCAAGTGCTATCCGCGGAGCGCACCCATGAATGGCATGCACGCGATGCCAACGATGAGCATGGCAATGTAACCCCAACGCACGTACAGCAAGTCGAGAGAACTCGGATTACGCGGGCGACGAATCATCACGACTGCAGCGCCGATCCAAAAGCCGACGATTGCAGCACCGCTGACTTTCGCGAGCGTACCGCCGTCGAGAATCGTAAGCAGGAACAGCATCGCGATGGCCTGAAGGACGATCGCGACTTTCACCGCGTCCCGATATGCCGGCGATAGTGGAAGTGTCGTCATGTCTTCCGCCAGATAACCGACGTTCAACGGCCGGCGCCGCGTTGATTGACTTTCATTCTACCAGAACGTCCGACGCGGGGCCGGTCCATTGCAGCGTTTGGTTCTTCAGCGGGCCGCGCGGCCGGTTTGCGGCATTGGACGCGTCATCATCGACGCGGCGTCCAAGAAACGCGTGATCGCTTGACCCAGCCCTTGCGTCGGCGATCCATCGGAATCGCCGCTCACGCTAATGTCCACGTTGGCGAGCGACTGTTTGCCCTCGCCGTCGGTAACCGTCAGTTTCATGTGGCCTTCGTGCCGAGAACGGAGAGGCTCTGCTGAGATAGCCTCAGAACGCGCATTCGCCTCTAAGGAACCCTTGATTGTCTGTGGCAATCCCGTCTGCGCCATGAGTTGCGGAGTGAGGTTCGCCGTGAGCGAACCCGTGATGCGGAAAGTGGCGGGCTCGGGCAACGGACGCGGCGTCGTTACTTCCGGCGTCGTGCTCGCACATCCGGCAGCAAAGGTCAGGACAATCAGTGTTGTTAAGAATGATCGCATCGCTTCCCGCTGAAGAACGATGATTGTCTTGCGCCGGCACCCGAGCGACGCGGCCCGGTGTGCTGTCGCTGGACGGATATCATCCTACCCGGCGAGCGACTTGTAAATTGTTCGCTGCGAATATTCAGAATTGCACTGATGGCGCGGATTACTAACGGTAAGGCCTGCAAACAACGAAAGCCCGGGCTTGTTGTTAAGCCCGGGCTTCGCAGTGTGTTACTGCTGCTCGAAGGTCATTGCGAACTTCGAACGTATTGGAGTCAGATTACTCCAAGAGCTGCCGTGGCAGCCGCGTGTCTCCGGTGGGAATCTCACCCGCCGGAAGCTGCCTACAGCAGCCCACACGTACAGTTAGATGAGGTCACAGATCACCTCCTATTCGGATGACCCTCGACACATTGCCGGGGGCCTTGGGTGATGCCAAGCCGTCGCCGTGAATCGGAAAACAAAATCGATCCGGCCGCCTGGCTTTTACTCCCGCAAACGCCTCTGCGGGAACACTTGAACGACCGAATTCTAGCCAATCCAGCCGCGCGAAATCAAGAGAAATTTTTGCGCCGCGGAAATTCGCACGGACCAGCTGTTCGACAGCTTACCAACAGGCCAATCCGGCGGCAGTTGCGAGTAGAATGCGCGGACTTATGCGAAATGCAAATGAAACCCTCGAACAGACGTTCCCGGAGATGCGCTGGCGGTGCCTGTCGTTGGCGGCCGATCTGGACCGGGTGGAAAGCACCCCCAATGGCGGCGAATTGCTTCAGTCGGATCCGCGTATCGAAAAACTCCGCCTGGCCATCGACGTGCTGCGTAACGGCAAGCGGAACCGCGCCGAGCAAGTGCTAATGATCTTCAGTGATATGACTCCCCCGCCAGCGCGTTAAGCCCGGCGCCTAATCGTTCGAGAAACGACCATGAAATATATCGATCCACACATTCACTGCGTCAGTCGTACCACCGACGATTATCTTTACATGGCCCGCGCGGGCGTGGTGGCGGTGTCCGAGCCGGCCTTCTGGGCTGGGTTCGATCGATCTACCGCATCGAGTTTCGCGGACTACTTTCGACATATGCTCGACGTCGAACCCCTGCGGGCGGCGCGATATGGGATCGATCATTACTCGTGGCTGTGCATCAATGCCAAGGAAGCCGAGAACGTCGCGCTTAGCCGCGAAGTAATTAAGCTGATCCCCCCGCTGCTGGATCATCCGCGTGTACTGGGCATTGGCGAGATCGGTCTAAACAAGAACACCCGCAACGAAATCACCGTGTTTGAAGCTCAGGTGGACTTGGCAGCCAGGCACGACCAGCTCATCCTGATTCACACTCCGCATCTGGCTGACAAACACAAGGGCACCTCGATCATTACCAGCATTCTGAAAAACGACCGCAGGATCAAGCCCGAGCGCGTGTTGATCGACCATTGCGAAGAACACACCATCCGGCTGGCGCGGGACAACGGTTTCTGGGCGGGCCTGACGATCTACCCGGTCTCCAAAGTAACCCCGCTGCGCGCCGCCGACATTATCGAAAATTTCGGCCCGAAAATGCTCTGCGTCAACAGCGCCAGCGACTGGGGCGAGTCCTCGCCGAGCATGTTGACCGACACCTGTCTGGAATTCCTGCGTCGCGGGCATAGTGAATCCGAAGCCACCGAGATTTTTTTCAACAATCCCTGCCATTTTTTCGGCCAAAGTCCCAAGTGGAGGATTAAACCTGTGCCTCGTGATTAGCTTCGCCATGGGCACCCCTAGTCTGTCCAGGAGAGGCCAGGGATCGGGGCACTTCCATTGGAAGGTGCCTCGGGTTGCCCATATACATTTAACCTGTCGAGCCCATCAAGCGCAAAAACCACGGCCCAGACCTGATAACCACGGGCGCCCCGTGGCCGCGGCGTCAAGTGGCTGTGCCGAGCACGGTTAACAAGTGACGGTAAGCGAGCGGAAGTCGAAAAAAAAGAATGGCCAGAAGCAAATATGGAAATGTAAGATTTCGTCCAATTTCAGAATTCGTCTGCGGAATGGCATCTGTTCAGCGGTATCGCCCCCGCGATCTGCACTGATTTACCGCGTAGACCCAAAAAGGCATGGCGAAAAAGCGCACTGGCAGATTAATTTGCGCAGCGCCATAGGGGCACAGCGGTTCAAGTGGAGGCGGAGGGATTTGAACCCTCGTCCCGAGATCGCACCAATGCCGGCCTCTACATGCTTAGTCGATTATTTAATCTCGAACTTCCGGGCGATTACCGACACCCTCTCGGAAGTTCCAGCCGTCTGTTTCTCATCCGATGCGCAACAGCCGACGCATCAGACCAGCCCGCTGTTTTTAAGCCAGTGCATCGCAGACATATGCACTGTGCCGAGCAGCCTTAATTAGGCTGCGAGAACTGGGGCAACGCCGAAACCGACGCGGCCCGAAACATCATTGGTGTTAGCAATTATGTTTTGCATAGATGATTAACCAGGCCAACCATGCTTCCTGGGCATGCCACCGCCACCGTAGCCATCCGGTCGAAACCAGTCGCCCCCGTGTGGGGACCTACAAGTGGTCCAGATTTCAAAGAACGCTCTCATTGTATATCGGGTTGGTCCATCGAGCAAATCGCCAATACTTTCTGCTGCCGATGGGCCACCCGTCCAAGGCCACCGCAGCGCAAATTGTCAGGACCCTGAATAAGAAACCGTGATGCCAATCGGCACTGCGTTGTTTGCGCTTGATGGGGCGGTTCGTCGTTGTCCCCCCCGCCGCACGTTCGGAGCGATTCGGCGCAGAGGGCTGAGAAGTTCGAATCCGATTGCCCTGCAGGCGTGCATGCGACACCATGTTCAGCGCAAAAACCAAGCCCGGGTGTTTAACACCCGGGCTTGCTCGGACCCCTCCGAGGATGCCGAAATTTCGCAGCTCTCCAACGACGAGCAGGGCGAGAATTGGAGGGTATGATGATAAAACTAATATGCGGGCGAGTCCGTGGCCCGCGACGATTATTATGCGCGAGGAATTCGCAATGACAACCGTAAAGTTTTCGACCGGGCTGGCGAGCGGGGCGACCTGCCCGGCCTGCGGGCATCCCTCGCCGGAGCGCTTTTACTCGCTAACCTCCATTCCCACCGATAGTTCGATGCTTTTCCTGGATCGCGAATCGGCGATCGGCCATCCCACAGGAAATCTTCAGCTTGTTTTTTGCCCCGGCTGCGGCTTGGTATTTAATTCCAGCTTCGACCCGTCAGTTCATGCTTACGACGCGCCCTACGAAGACGGCCAGGGTTTTTCATCCACTTTCAACAATTTTGCCAAGTCGCTCGCTAAACAATGGATCGACCGTTATGGCCTGAAGGGAAAAACGCTTCTTGAGATCGGCTGTGGCAAGGGGGAGTTTCTCAAGCTCATGTGCGACCTAGCCTGTGCCAAGGGAATTGGTGTGGACCCGAGACACCGCCACGCGGACGACTTTCCCGAAGATCTCAGGCGGGTTTCTTTCGTGTCTGATTTCTTTAGCGCCGGCACTTTGCCCAGGAGCGTCGATTTTATTTGTTGCCGCCATACTCTTGAGCACATCGGACCGGTCGGCCAGTTCGTCTCGACCGTCCTCGCTGCGATCGAAGACCGTAAAGAGGTGGTAATTGCTTTTGAGGTGCCCGATTTGGCCCGCGTGCTGACTGAAGGAGCGTTCTGGGACGTGTATTACGAACACTGCTCGTATTTCAGTCCGGGATCGATTGCTCGATTGTTTCGAAAAGTTGGCTTTGAGATACTGGACCTGCGGCTCGAATATGGCGGCCAGTACCTTGTCATTGAAGCTCGCCCGGGGCCACCCTCCCCGCCGCACAGGCTCGAAGAATCCATCGACGACCTCTGGCGAAACGTCGGTACATTTGCCAGCAAAGCCTCGGCAGCTATCGATAGCTGGAAGCATTTCTTCGCGGCCCACGCGGGCGAACGCATCGTGGTCTGGGGATCTGGGTCTAAAGGCGTGGGCTTCCTCACCACGCTTGGCCTGACCCGCGCGGTCGAATATGTGGTAGACATCAACCCCTTTAAGCACGGCAAATTTATGCCTGCAACCGGTCAGCAGATCGTCTCGCCGGATTTTTTATCTGATTACCAGCCCGCGCACGTCATTGTGATGAACCCGATCTATCAGGCCGAGATATCGGAAATGCTAATTGCGCGCGGGGCGCGGGCCAATGTGCTGACCGTGTGAGCTTTCATACTGCGCTTCAACACAGCGCGGGCGATCAAATCACCCATTTGCGCGCATGGAATGCCTCAGCAAAGCGCGTCGGGGAATTAGCCTCCACCCCGCGGACGCGCATCATCGCCCAAAAGGTGTCGGGTGTGAACCACTGCCGTTGAGTCTGGGACGGAAACGCATTCATCAGATGATTCACCTTGCCCGCGGCCGTTGCCTCATCCAGAGTGACGTAAGTGTTGGGCCGCCCGAGATCGCCGTCATATTTGAGGATTTCGTATTCCAACACCAGTTGATCGCGGAACGTGTTCCATGTGAGTTGGCTAATCGTGCGATGGTCCTGATGGGCATCTTCGCGGAAATGCGTGAAAATCAAATCGGGATTGGTCGCTTTAAGTGTCTCGATAAAATCCTTGATCGCGTCGATCTGGCTGGGAAAGTAGGCGTCACGAAATCCCTGGGTAATGATCGTCTTCTGCTGGATACCGGTCAGCAACTTCTCGGCGCTATCGCGTGCTTCGGTTTGACGCACTTCATTTCCGCCAAAAACTACCCAGGTGATTTGCAGATTTGGATTCTCGCGGATCAGGCGCAGGATCGTTCCGCCACAACCGATTTCAATGTCGTCACTGTGCGCGCCAAGGCACAGCACATTCTGGACTGAACCAAGTGAGTAAAGACTCTTCATGGCTACTTTTTACATCCATTCCAGACCTGCCACGGGGCCAGATTCTGCACATAAAGATCGTCCAACCGCTGTTTTTCTTTAAACGTATCCATGCAGGCCCAGAACCCACTGTATTTGTAGGCCGTCAACTGCTCTTTGGCGATCAGTCGGCCGAACGGCTCGATCACCAGTTCCTCACCTTCTTCAATGTAATCGAAAATTTCCTGCTTGAACGCGAAAAACCCACCGTTGATCCACAGGTCACTTTCAGTCGCAGCGGTGATTGCCCTTACGCACCCACCCGCATCTGTCTGAATGACATGAAAACTCTGTGGCGGCTGGACGGTCATAAAACTCGCCACCTTGTTTTGCCGATGAAAATTGTCCAGGAACATCGGAAGCGGGAGATCGGTAAGGTTGTCGCTGTAGTTGGCTAGAAACTCCTTCTCGCCATTGAGGTGCTCCTTCACGCGCAAAAGTCGCTGGCCAATGTTGGATCCGAATCCGGTATCGACAAACGTGATGTTCCATGAATGAATGTCGCTATTGGCGAGTTTGATCTCGCGTCCGCCGGTCATGGTAAAATCGTTGGTAACGGTTTCGTCATAATTGCGGAAGTAGCTCTTGACGGCGTCGGCGCGGTGCCCCAGGCACAGGATGAAATCGGTGTGGCCGTAGTGCGCGTAATACTTCATCAAATGCCACAGGATCGGCCGATAGCCGATCGGCACCATTGGTTTGGGAACCGACTCGGAATAATCCCGCAAACGCAGGCCTTGTCCGCCACAAAACAGTACCACTTTCATTGGCTCTCCCGTGCTGAAAGACCGATCCCGGCGTAACGGGGATAAGCCGTCTTATCAATCATTCTTCGGCCGTCGATTAGCCATGCCGACGGATTGATTCGGCTCAGCAGGGCAGGCAATTGCTGAAACTCATCCCAGCGGGTGACGACTATCACTCCATCGACAGATGCGACACACTCTTGCATCGAATTGGCTATGCAGACCGCCTTGTTAGCCAGCAGTTTTCTGGCGCCCGCGCCGGCCGTCGGGTCGTACGCCAGCACCATCGCCCGTTCGTCCAGCAGCTTGTTGATAATTGGAATCGCCGGGGTTTCACGGAGGTCGTCGGTATTGGGCTTGAAAGCCAGTCCCAGCACTGCAACCCGCTTGCCCGCCAGTTCTCCTATCTGTTCCTTCAACATTGCCACCAACCGCAACGGCTGGGTGTGGTTGGTCTGAAGTGTTGCCCGCAGCACCGGCATGGCATGACCGAGCTTTTGGCCGTGCGCGATTAATGCCGCAACGTCCTTGGGCAGACAGCTTCCACCGAACCCGCAGCCCGCTTCGTAAAAAGCCGCCAGAGGTGCCTTGGCGCGCGATCCATCCGAATTCTTCACGCTCAGGTATTGGTTGATATGCGTCGCCCGAAACACGTCCAGGGCATCGATCCCACCGACTGCCCTGCATAGGTTGCCGATCTCATTGGCAAACGAAATGGCGTTGGCCAGAAGCGCGTTGGAGGTGTATTTGATCATCTCCGCAGTCCGGCAATTCGTGCGGATCATCGGAGCGTCGAAGCTTTCATACAACTTGGCCATTATGTTCAGCGCGCGGGCGTCGGTTGCGCCCAGTACGATCCGGTCGGGACGCTGAAAATCCCGAATTGCTTCGCCTTCACTCAAGAATTCTGGATTCATGCCCAGGCCGATGTCGATGCCACAGGCTTTGCCTGATGATTCGGCCAGAACTGGCCCCACTACCGTGTCCGTCGTGCCGGGCACCACGGTGCTCTTCACAACCACCACATGATACGAAGGCTTGTCAGTCAGCGCCGCACCGATCTGGGCCGCTGCGGCTTTCACCACCGACAGGTCGATCTCCGTGCCATTGAATGGCGTCCCTACGGCGATCAGGGTGACGTCACTGCCGCGCACGGCGGTGGGGAGGTCCGTCGTTGCCGAAAATCCCCGGCAAATGTTTTTCTTCAATAGCTCGGGCAACCCCGCTTCGTGGATCGGCGCACTTCCCGCATTAATCGTATCAACTTTTTTTGCGTCCACGTCCACGCAAACCACGCGATGCCCCACATCAGCCAGGCAAACACCCGTGACCAATCCCACATACCCGCAACCAATGATCGAAACGTTCATTTATTCTCGATTCTCTCGATACCAGATCAGTGAACGACGCAGCCCTTCGTCAAGCGAAACCGTGGGGTTATAGCCGATCTCCGCCCGAGCCTTGGCGATGATTGGGCAACGGCGATTAGGATTGTCCACAAGATAGTCCGGGTCCTCGCTAGTCCGCTTCACCACGTGCCCGGCATAGCCGACGAGTTCCCTGGCCAGACTCACCACGCGGTCGGCAAGATCACCAACGGAAATCTCAGGCGTCTCAACACCTATGTTGTAAGCCTCGCCAGGATGACCATCGACGAGAATGCGGTAATATCCCATGACCGAATCGGCGTCGTAACAGAACGTCCGCGTGGCCCGGCCGTCGGACAGCATCACAATGTCCTGGCCAAGCAGGACATTGCGGCAAAAGTCAGGCAGAACTCGGCCGTCGGTGATTTTTAGCCCCGGGCCGTAGTTATTGAATGGACGGGCGCACTTGACCGCGATGCCGTGTTGCCTTGCGAAATTCACGCTCAGCGTCTCGCCATAGCGCTTGGCTTCGTCGTAGCAGGCCCGCGGCCCGGTGCAACTGACCAGCCCGCGATATGTTTCGGGCGTGGGAATGTTCGCAGGATCCGGATCGCCGTAAATTTCGCTGCTCGAGAAAAATAAGAACCCCTCCACCGGGGAACCCACCTGCTTTTGCCGCAGGGCATAATCCAGCAGGTTGCGCAGGCCGGTGATATTCGCGTCCATCGTGCCGATCGGATCGGCTCGGTAAACAGTTGGCGAAGCGATCGATGCGGCATGAATGATGTACTGGATATCGCCCATGTCTGCAGGTAAAGGCTCACGCAGGTCGCGCTTTTGCAGCTTGAGTTGACGCATTTCGTGCAATGCCGTCAGCCACGCCGGTGCCCCGCGTGACAAATTATCCCATACCGTCAGGTCGATAGGAGATTTTTCAGCATATCGCGTGTTCCAATGCGTAATCGTCTGCACCAGGTAATAGCCGAGAAATCCGGCACCACCCGTAATCAACAGTCGCTTGGCACCCATTTGCGCCAGTTCTCGACGGTTCATCGTGCAGATGTAATCCAGGTCGTTAGTGATGACTTCCTGTGCCGTGTTCATGCTTGATATTCCGCTATCTGGGACCGACGCCACCGAAAACAATCTTCACTCGACTATCGCCAGTTCCGGGATGGGCACCACCCATTTCCCACCCCACTGCCGCAAATAACTCGTCTGCTTCATGATCTCATCCTTTAAGTTCCAAGGAAGAATCAGCAGATAATCGGGACGGGTTTCCTGTATTCGATCCGGGTGTAAAATAGGGATGCGCGTACCGGGCAGAAAATTCCCCTGCTTGTGCGGACTGCGGTCCACCGTGTAATCGATGAAATCCGTACGAATTCCGCAGAAATTTAGCAACGTGGCGCTCTTTCCGGGCGCGCCGTAGGCGGCGATCCGCTTGCCGGCGCGCTTGGCGGAGATCAAAAACTCTAACAGTTTCCACTTCACTTCGGCCACGCGATGACCATAAGTGGTGTAGTGATCGAGCCGGTCAAAACCGGCGCGCACCTCGCGGTCACGCATTTCGATCACGCGATCGGATATGGCCGGACCACCCGGCTGGGAGTGCGTGGCAAAGATGCGCAGGCTTCCGCCATGCGTGGAGACTTCCTCGACGTGAAATATCGTCAGCCCTTGAGCGGCCAGTATTTTTTCGCTGGTTAAGAACGACAGGTACGAAAAGTGTTCGTGATAAATGGTATCAAACTGATTCAGCTCCATCTGGTTTTTTAGGTGCTGATATTCCAATGTGATCACCCCGCCGGGTTTCAGTAACAGTTTGATGCCGGCGACAAAGTCGTTGATGTTCGGTACGTGGGGCAAGACGCTGTTACCGAGAATCAGATCGGCCTGGCCGTATTCGCTTGCAACCTGTCGGGCGGTTTCCTGGCCGAAAAATTTCACGATCGTCGGGATGCCCTTCTTAAGGGCCGCCTCGGCCACATTGGCCGCCGGTTCGATACCCAGGGCGGGGATGCCGGCTTTAACGAAGTGTTGCAGCAAATACCCGTCGTTGCTGGCGATTTCGACCACGCGGCTGGCCGGCCCTAGGCCCAGTCGCGGAATTATCATCTCAACATACTCCCGGCCGTGATTGACTAACGTATCGACGAACGACGAGAAGTAGGCGTAATCGGTGAAGATTTCCTTCGGGCTGACGTATTCGGGCAACTGAATAAGCAGGCACTTTTCGCAGACGTAAACGTGTAGTGGATAGAACGGTTCTGCGGATTCAAAATTATCGGGCGTAACGTGCCGCTGACATAGGGGCGATGTCCCCAAATCCACGAACGTGTGGGTCAGTGGATTGGCGCAAAAACGGCAAACGTGCCTTATCGACATGCGAACACTCCCTTTTTCCTGATTTCATCGGTTTAACCGCCCTGCCGCTTCACCTCATGGTCCCGATTATCGGCCAGACGTGCCCTAGAACTTCCGGTCCAACAATCGATACTGCACCGCTTCGGCGAGGTGGTCTTCAGCGATCTTGTCGCTGCCGGCCAGGTCCGCGATCGTCCGAGAGACCCTGCGGACCTTGTCGTAGGCCCGGGCGCTCAGGCCCAGTTCGTCCATCGCCTGTTTCATCAACAAGAGGCACGAGTCGCTCAGTTCGCAGTGCGCTTTTAACTGTTTGCTGTCCAGGCGCGCGTTGGTCGTCTGCCCGGCCATGCGCTTGCGCTGAATGTCTCTGGCCCGCCTGACCTGTTCGGCCATCGACGCGCTGCTGGTTCCAGTTAATTTGGATGTCAATTCACGATACGGCACTGCCGGCACTTCAACATGAAGGTCGATGCGATCGAGCAACGGGCCGGAAAGCTTCTGAAGATACTTGTCTCGCGCCCGGGGATTGTCCGAGGCGTACCCACTGGCCGTGGGGTTCATCGCCGCCACCAGCATGAAATCCGCAGGGAAACGGATTGACCCATGCACGCGGGCGATCGTTACTTCCCCACCTTCCAGCGGCTGGCGCAGCATTTCCAGCACGTATCGGGTGAATTCAGGCAGTTCATCGAGAAAGAGAATGCCGTGATGAGCCAGCGAGACTTCTCCGGGCCGGGGGATCGTCCCCCCGCCGATCAGCGCCTGCGCCGTGGCCGAATGGTGCGGCGTGCGCACGGGCCGCTGGTCCATCAATGCCACGCCGTCGGGTAGCAAGCCCATCGCTGAATAAATGCGCGTCGTCTCCAGTGATTCGTTCCGACTCAGCGGGGGAAGAATCCCCGGGATTCGCTGTGCCAGCATTGTCTTGCCTGTTCCCGGCGGGCCCACCATCAGCAGATTGTGCGCGCCGGCAGCGGCAATGGTGATTGCGCGCTTCACCGCTTCCTGCCCGCGAACATCGGCAAAATCGAGATGCGCCAGCACCTGCGATGCCGTATACGCTTCGCCATCGAGTTCGAACGGCTCGAGCGGCAGTTGCTCGGTCAAAAACGCCGCCGCCTGCGACAGCGTGGTGACCGGGTAAACCTCGATCCCCTCCACCACTGCAGCCTCGAGGGCGTTTTCTTCCGGCAGGATCACACCTTTGAACTTCTTGGCCTTGGCCAGCATCGCGAGCGACAAAGCGCCTTTTACCTTGCGCACACGCCCGTCCAGTGCCAGTTCGCCTGCGATCAAAAAGTCCTTGTGCCGATCATTTTGGATGAAGTTGGTTGCCCGCAACAGACCGATGGCCATCGCCAGATCCAGCGCAGGGCCTTCTTTCTTCACGTCGGCCGGGGCAAGATTTATCAGCAGGGCATGACCGGGAAAAGCATAGCCGGAATTGATGATTGCCCGGCGGACGCGCTCGATCGACTCCTTCACTGCGGTCTGCGCCAGGCCAACGATCGTCGTCTTAGCCAGACCGTGTTGGCTGACATCCACCTCCACCTCACACAACAGCGGGTCGATTCCGACGAGGATGAACGATTGGATTTTTGCTAGCAAGCGACCTTCCCCGAAAAAGACGCAAGCCATCTTATCGCCGCGCCTCGCCAGGCGAAACCGCCGCAACGTCTGAAATGTTCGTCGACGGTAAAAAAAGCAGGACTCGGCCAGTCCGAGCCTCGACTCTCGCTTGCTCCCCCCCGAACGCGCGGCTAATCTGTCGCCGGTCCGTCCGCGTAGCTCAGTTGGATAGAGCGCTGGTTTCCTAAACTGGAGGTCGCAGGTTCGATCCCTGCCGCGGACATTTGCGCTGGCGATGCTCCGCCCGGCTTGACCGCCTTGTCCATCAAGCCCTCGTCGGGAGTGACGCGCAACAGAAACCCGGGCGGAAACTCCGCAAACGCAGAGCAATCACCCGGCAAAGGCTGACGAACAGGTTGTCATGTCTGTAAAGGCGCGTCTTCAGTCGGCCATGGTGATGGCACTGTTGGTGCACGCGTCCATACAGGCGTTGCAATCGATGCATTCTTCCTTGTTCACCACCGCATGCGCGTCTTGCACGGCAATGGCGTTGGTCGGGCAGACTTCTTCGCAGCTCTTACAGGCGTTGCACTGTTCGGTATCAATTACAGCAGGCATTGTTTATCTCCAGTTAATGAGGTTCCCAAACCATATCGACTAATAGCCCAAACGTCATGCTTTTTTTCGATACTCGCATGATGGAGATGCGATTTCGGAGTCGTGGCACCCAAAGCATACGCATTTTTCCGCTATAAACCCTACCTGCGACGCTTTGGCCTAGAGTACGACGGTACTCGGCGGCGGACGGCCGTTCGTGGAATCGGGTGAACCCCGACGATGCCCCCAGTGTTCTCCGTGATAGCCCGACGGCTTTAGCCCGCCCAACAATACCGAATAAGGCTCGGCAGTACCCATCAAGCACTGACGGGGCCGACCTGAACAGGGTTATGTAACGGAAATAGAAGGAGTATTAGCCATGCGAAAGTATGCCAAAAGTGTCGCGATCTTCGCAGTGAGTGGTGTAACATTGTTCAGCCTCGCGGGGTGTCAGAATAAGTCCGAAAGCGAGCGAGCGCATGAACAAGCGGTGCAATTGGATAACGCTGCCGACATGATCAAGATGGGCGAATCGAACGTCGAAAACGCCAAGGCGGTGATCGCCCGTGGCGAGGCGCTCAAGAGCCAGGGCAAGGATGTCGAAGGCGACAAGCTGATTGCCGACGGCCGCGCGCAGGAGGAACTAGGGAAGGAGCAGATCGCTCAGGGCCGGAGGCTAAAGGCCAAGGGCGAGCGATAATTTGACAATTTGGGCCATCAGGACAGGAAGGTTAGCTGACTAGGTAGCCCGCCCTTCCGTATGTGCGCTCCAAACACAAAAGGCAAGGCAGTCTGATGAGCGGACTGCCTTGCCTGAATTTTTCATAGGGACAACACAAACCTTAATTAGGCATTCCCATTGGTGACTGTGGCTTGCTGCCGTGCATCGTCCCGCCCATCATATCCATCGGGCTAAGGTTCATGGCTTGCAAAACCGCCATGCTGGCCTCACCACCCAAGTCTTTTTGCAGGCGTGTCATCTGGTCTTGCAGGCGGGCCATGACCTTTTCCATTCGGGGCTTGTACTTAGCGTCCAAGGCCTTGTCTTCCTCGGCGCCGGGCCTGCCCATGTCCTGCATCTTCTTCATCTGATCTTTCAGCCGAGCGCCGATCTTTTCAAGCTTCGGCTTGGTGTCGACCAAATCCGCATTGCTCTTTATTCCCTCGAGCTGCGACACCATGTCTTCAAAAACGTCAATGGTCGCACTGGCAGATTTTTCCCGCTCTGATTTGCAACCGGTCAGGCCCATCAGCACTAGCACCAAGCACAACGAAAGAACTGTACACAATTTCATACGAAGTCTCCTTTTTAGAATCCCACTGATTGCAACGCATATACCGAATGCAATTTCAAAAGTCTAATTATTGCCACGCTCCGGAGTATCTCGGCCCTGCGATGAAAGGTCACTTTTCTGCTCGCAAAGTTTGGAGCACGGTTTCATAGCAATCGGGGTGAATGTACATGCGCCGGAAGGTCAGTTGTCGGTTCAATCCTTCGATCATGGGCGACACCTGCGCGAATGGCACGAGTTTCCGTTCTCGCGTGCAGACGTAAATTTCCCCCGCGGACTCGGTTTGATAGGGCGTGTCGGCAGGCTCGTCGTAAAAAAGCTGATAAGAGGTTTCGCCGGCGCGGACACCGACAATTTCGATCGCGCGGGAGAGTATCTTCGCTGCTTGGCCAGCCGGCTTGTCGGTGAGGTCGATGGTTTTGAACAGCCGCCGATAGAGCAGTCCGCTGCACAGTTCGGCCAGCACCGTGTCCTCGGCTTTGGTCCATAGCTTAAAGCAGTACATCACGGAAATGTCGTCCAGATCGGTGAACTCCTCAGCGGTCAGTCGCTGGCCGAGCAGTGCTTTGTAGACGTTATTTTCTCGCGTCGGCCAAGGCAGCCGGTCCTGTTGCGCCAGCCGCCTGGCCCGCTGAAGCGCCAGCTTCACCATGCCTTCGGCGCTGCGCACTACCTTGTGAAAATAGACGTTGTGGTACATGTGGAACCGCGACTGCAAGTAAGCTTCCACGGCACTGATGCCTTTATACGTCACCGCCAGTCGATCGGTGGCCGAATCGATCGTCAACGCGTGGATCAGCCATTCCAGGTCAAAGCCGCCATAGCGGCTGCCCGTCATCAGGTTGTCACGCAGCAGATAGTCAAAGCGGTCGGCGTCAAGCTGGCTTGAGAAGATGTCGCGGAGGCAGGGTCGGCCGCCTTGGCCCCGCATAAACCCCACAACCAGCCCGGGCAACGCCGGATCATGCTGGAGCAGTAGCCGATTGACCTCACCGTCAGGATCGGCGATTGTCTGACGAGTAAGCTCTTCGTGGTGCGTGCCGGTGACGCGCTCAAATACGTGGCTGAACGGGCCGTGCCCAAGGTCGTGCAGTAGGCAAGCGGCTAGACAGAGCGTTTCTTCTGCCTCGTCGATCGCAAACGATCGTTTGAGTTGATCGAGAATGCGCCGGGCGGTTTCCATCACGCCTAGACTATGGCTATAGCGGGAGTGATCGGCGCCCGGATAAGCCAGGTGGGCCATGCCCAACTGCCGGATGCGGCGCAAACGTTGAAACTCCGCGGAGTTGATCAGCCCGAAAAGTAGGCGATCGACCGGCCGATCCAGCCGAAAGGCAATAACGTCGTGAACGGGATCGCGGATGATCTTTTCGGACATTATGCGCCAGAGGATATACTGCTTTGGACGACCTGAGAAGGAACGACGCTATGCGAAACACCCTATTGACTTGCCTGCTGCTGGTATTGACCGGCGCTGCGGGCCGACAAACGGTTGAGATCAAGGGGATGCAATTCAGCCCCGCCGAGGTGACGATCCATCGCGGGGATACTCTGACCTGGCATAATGCCGACGAACAGGATCACACCGCGACCGCGATCGACGGGAGTTTTGATTCAGGCCGAATCGGGGCGGGGGAATCATTTTCGTTCACCTTTAAGAAGGCCGGACAATTCAAGTACGGCTGCGCTTACCACCCACGTATGAAGGGCGTCGTCATGGTGGGAGACTAACACAGGAATCGCGTCACTGATGTTGCGCTCGCACGGCTTTAGCCCTGCGCATCTCAGATACAGCATTCACTCCGATCGCCAAAGTTCCATCGCACGATCATGCAAGATATCCAGCGGGCCATCACCAGGCAGCCAGGTGACATGGGGAAACCGCCTCAGCCATTTCATCTGCCGCCGGGCCAGTTGCCGCGTGGCGATCTTGATCCGCTCGATGGTTTCATCCAGTTCACGTCGTCCGGCCAGATGTTCGAGCAGCTCCTGATAGCCGGTGGCCTCGGCGGCCGTGAGAGAGAGCTGCGGAAGCGCGCGAGCTTCGTCTAGCCAACCCCCAGCCATCATGCGCCGCACGCGCGCGTTGATCCGTTTGTTCAACGCTTCCTTCTCCCACTGCAGCCCGATCCAGACCGCGCGATGCCTGGCCCGGCCGGCGGCCCAGTCGGTTTGGAACGACGAGATCGGCTTGCCGGTTAACTCAAATACTTCGAGCGCACGGACGATGCGGCGCTGGTCATTGGCATGTATGCGACTCGCGGCCTCGGCATCCACTTGCGTAAGGCGCGCGTGCAAGGCGATGGGATCGAGCTCGCTCAGCCGCTTGCGCAGGGTCTCGTCTGCCGGCGGGCCTTCAAATAGCCCCTCGAAGAGCGCTTTGTAATAAAGCGGCGTGCCCCCCACCGCAATCAGTGGCCGCGATGGACCATGGAGAATTTCGTCGGCCATTTGCACGAAGCGAGCGACAGTGAACAAGTCGCCGGGATCGACTAGATCAATTAGATGATGACGAATTTCGGCTTGTTCGGCCGGGCTGGGCTTAGCCGTGCCGATATCCATTCCGCGATAGACCTGCATCGAATCGACGGAAAGAATTTCCGCGCCCGCGGACCGCGCAATTAACATTGCAAGGTCGGATTTTCCTGATCCGGTCGGTCCGAGTATCACCAGTGGAACGTTGAAAGCTGCCATGTCGGCCATGCCTGTCGAAAATGCAGTATGCGTGCGCCCACTGCAACCCCTCTCTGGGCCAGCGTAAGGGATTCTATTCATATTACTTACGTACAACAGGCCAAAATGGCACGGCGTTTGGGAATTGGCCTTCCCAATAGGCGGCGCGCGCGTCACGGGGCGTCCGCTCCGACTCTCCTCGATTTCTCCGGGGCTGACATGGCCTATCCACAGTGGTTGAACAAGCGCATCGAAGCCAACCCGCGGCAGGTTCGGGTCGGATAAGTTCGTCCAGCGCGTCTGGCCGGACGTTTTGTCGCTCCTCGCTCCGTGCCTGGCTCTTGATTTCGCGGGGTTGATCGCAAAGTGGGACCAGGCAAAAGGTTGGTTATTCTTCGGTAAAGTCGTACATCACCAGTCGGTCGGTGAGCGGCATGAGAATTTCGCGCGTCGCTTTGATGTGCATCGCATCGGACTGATAGGCTTTGAGGGAGTCAGGCCCGTCGAATGTCATCACCACTGCAAGATCGAACGAGGAATCGACCGCCGACCTCGTTGATGGCACGGGCGGGCCACAGCGAACATCGACCACGCCGGGGATGGCGGCGAACGATTTGGAAACGTCGATAAGCCTCTGTCGATCGGTCCGGTCACCGGGCCGGCGCAGCCAGCAGACAATGACGTGAACGATGCGCTTGGTGCGACCATCGGCCCTTCTGGCAACTACGTTTGACGGGGTGGTTTGAGAGGCCGCGGCGCGATTGCCCGGCTCGACTGTTGATGGACGTGTCCCGGCACAGCCAGGCAGTGCGCAGCTCAGCGACAAAAAAACCAGCCAGCAGATTCTGAAGGATCGGTCGGCCATCGCGTCAGCCTCCTGCGAGATTCGTAGTGACGATTCTGGCATTGCGCTGCAAAATCGGCAACTTTATTCGCTTGATGGCCGAGTTCCTCATCGCCGATTGATAATCCGTGCTGGTCCATTGCTGCACCGCAGACACGTCCAGTTTTCCGGCAGGCAGTCGCGATTGAAACGCCGGATCGAGCGAAAACGGCGCTCGCCCGTTCCACGGGCAGACTTCCTGGCAAATGTCGCAACCGAAGAGCCAATCCTGCATCAGCGGCTGGAGATCGGGATCGATCGTCGAGCGGTGTTCGATGGTTAGATAGGAAATGCACTTTCGGGCATCAAGCTGATACGGGGCGACGATCGCCTGTGTGGGGCAGGCATCAATGCATTGTTGGCAGGTGCCACAGCGGTCGATCGCGGGGGTGTCAAACGGCAGTTCCAACGTCGTCAACACCTCCCCCAGCAGGACCCACGAACCGATGCGTTCATTGATGATGCAGGTGTTCTTGCCGAGCCACCCCACGCCCGCCCGGGCGGATAATTCCTTTTCCATAACCGGGGCCGTATCGACGGCGCAGCGGGTTTGCGCATCCGGCACCTGCTCTTTGATCCAATCGGCCAAAGCGTACAAACGCGACTTAAGCAACTCGTGATAATCGTCGCCTAGCACATAGCGGGCGATTTTCCCCTGGGCGTTGCCGGGGATGTCGGATTGATCTTCGAGCTTTGCGTGATAGTTGCAGGCCACGCAAATCACGCTCTTCGCTCCAGGCATGTACGTCGTTGGGCTGGTGCGTTCGTCCAATCGCCGGGCGAGATATTCCATCGAGCCCTGGCGGCCGTCGTCCAGCCATTGCCGCAAATACGATCGATAGCGCGAATCGTCGGCAGAGCAAATGCCCACCAGATCGAAGCCGAGCTGCCGAGATCGTTCCTTGATCTGTCCGGAGAGGTTCGAGGAGTTGATCAGTGAAATGCTCATCAAAGGCCCTCCTCAAATCTCGATCCGTTTCCACCCGCCATGCATGAAGCGAGAGAACGCGATCGCTCCGCGAATGAAAAGTTCGCCGGCCAGCACGATCCAGATGATCTGTAAGCCATATCCGAGTCGCCCGCCGACGATTTCTACGCCGACGAATCGCAGCAAAATGACGCTTGCCAGGCTCAGGATCATCACTACGAAGGTGTCGCCAGCCCCGCGTAGAGCGCCGCTAAAGATAAGATACGCTGCGAATCCGGATTGAATGAATCCGGTGACGAAGAGGCATCGCCGGGTGAGTTCGATGACCTGGGGATCATTTGAACTGAGCCACGATGCGGGGATTCGCCCGAAAAAGATGAAAAAAAGTCCGCAGAGAGTCATAAATCCGCCGCCCAGAGCATAGGCCAGGAAGGTGGCCCGGGCGGCGCGGCGCGGGTCTTTCATCCCCAGGCTTTGTCCCACCATTGTTGAAGCGCCGGTGGCAAATGCAAAGCCGACCAGGAAACTACAGCTTTCGATGCGGATGGCGTTGATGTGGGCGGCGCTCATCACATTGGTTGCGTCGAGCCGGTTAATCACCCGAATCACGCCGAAGTTGGCGACCCACGAAAGCAGGCCTTCCACCCCGGCGGGAACGCCAATGCGCAGCAGACGCTTGATCGTCTGCCAGTGAGGCCAGAGCCGATGAACGAACAGCCGTATCGCCCCGCCTGAACGCAGGAGCACGATAAATTGGATCACCCCGCCGGACACATACGCGATAATCGTGCCGGCCGCGATCCCCTTGAACCCCATCACTGGCAACCCGGCCCAGCCGCGGCACAAAGCAAACGTGAAAAGGATGTTGATGACGTCCACCACCACCATGACGATCGCCGGCGTGACAGTATCTCCGGCACCGCGCTGGCAACTGTTGGCAATGAACATCACCGAGGTGAATGGCAGCGTGACGCTGAGCATGCGCAGGTAGGTTTCTGCCAGCGCCGGGGCCGGGCCAATTAAGCCTGTCAGCGCGATCAGCGGTGCGCTGAATGCATATAGCAAAGCGCCGACCAGCAAGCCGATCAAGATCGCGGCGCTGACCGATTGACCGCAGACGGCGTTGGCCAAGGATCTGTGCCTGGCCCCAATGGCCCGGGCGATGATGGCGGCGCTGCCCGTGCCGATGGCCCCCACCAGCAGGCCGATGAACCATAAAAAGTAAGTGATGGTTCCGACGGCGGCGCCGGCCGGAGCGGCATCGGCGGGCAGGTGATTGGCCAAATAGGTGTCGTTCAGCCCGACGGCCATATGCAAAATTTGTTCGACCAGCACCGGTAAAGCCAGACCGAGCAGTTGCCGCAGCAACCGGTGATTGCCGTCAGCAGGCAGGGAAAGGGGCAGTGACGGATCAACGGGCGACATAATGGTATTTCATGCGACAAACGCGCAATAAAAAAGCCCCAGCCGCGTCGGCCAAGGCTTGTTGAGGCTCTGAAGAGCGGCCAATCAGGTCTTGGACTGATTCACGATCAACGTGCGCGCCTGATCGCTGGGCAGGTTGAGCGCGCCCATCGCCTCGGCCGCGGCCGAACGCACTTCGGCATTCTTGCCTTCCGTCACCAGTTTGACCAACCCGCTCACCGCACCGGCATCAAGATGATTGCCATTAAACTTGGCGCTGACCGCCAGGCTCTTAAACAGGCTGACCTTCAGTTCGTCGCTGGTCTTTTCGTCCAGCGCCTTATTGGCCAAGGTGTCTTGGGCGGTCTTACTACCGTATAACCCGGCAACATTGCCGACGGCTTTGACGACTTCCGGGCGGGAGTCCTCCAGCGCGCCCAGTACGGTGCCTTCGGCCACGTTCAGGTCTAAAACCTGCCCGCGGGTGATGGCCAGTTTGCTGAGCATTTCGGCGCTCCGCAGGGCGTACTTTGTCGCCGTGGCGTCGTCGATGGGCAGTGTCCCGCTATCCATTCGGGCCTTGTCCAGCACGGGCTTGAGGCCCGCGCCATCGGTCGCCTGTGTGGCCGTCAAAAGTGGATCGCTGGCAGCAGCCTGCGTCCACGACGACGCCACGTTCTTGGTAACGACGACCTTGGCCACGCGGTTCAGCCGCGCGGTCCCGGAAAGCAATCGCATCAGTTGATCGATCTGCTTCGGATCGGACTCTTCAGAAATAATCACCACGTCGATCGACGGCTTGCCGGCGGCGGCCGCGACAGCGGTTTCGGCGGTTGTCGCGCCGACCGTGCCGTAACCGATGCCCTTGAGCGCCTGCGACATCGAGTTCACCTGATCTTGAGACGGCATCAGCAGAAGCGCGTTGGCCGTGCCGGTTTGCCCCAATGCCTCGGCCAGAAGCGGAACGACCTGTTCCTGTCCGGCAAACGGCTTCTGCGGCAGCGCGCCAGCCAATGCCAACGCGGCTTCATAACGGACCTGTCGATCGGGGAAGGCCAGGGCATCGAGCAGCGGCTGGCTTTCAGCACCGTTAAACAAATTGCTCTGACCAACGATCTCCTGAAGCGATTTGACCGCCCGGATCGCCACGCCCGATTCATGGTCCTTCGACGCGCGCGTCAACACCGCATTGAGATACTGCGTACCGGCCGACACACCATAGAAGTGGGCCGCGGGCTCGTTTTCCGCGCGGGTGGCATCGGTTGCGCCGGTGGGCAGATCGGCCTCTCGCTTATAATCCGCAGCCAGCCACAGGCTCAGGGCGTCGCCCTTTCCTCCACCAATCTTCAGGGCATATTCCGCGGACCGCATGGCCATGATGTCGTTAAATATGGCTGCCGGAACGTCTTTCTTCGTCAGCCCGTTGCTTTCGTCCCAATACCACACATAAGCGCTCGGCTCCCGATTGTCGGCGACGATCGAGGCTTTTCTGTAATAGAATTTCTCGGCCAGATCATAGAACTGATCGGCGGCATTCAGAGCGGTCGCCGGGCCGGCACCGATGGTGGCCAGGGCATTGGCCGCAGCCTGACGGGCCGATTCGCTGGCTTGCTTGCCGTTGGCAATCCGGGTGAGATACGGGACGACCGAGTCATATCCCAGATCACCCAAAGCCCCCACCACTTGCACCAACAGGTCGTTATCTTTTGTTTCTGTGGCGGCGACAAGTGGACCGAGCGCCGAACGCCCCAGCTCCCGCAGCACTTGGCGGGCAAAACCATGGAATTCACGCTTGTTCGGGTCTTTCAGATAGTTAATCAGGGTCGGTGCGGCTAGTTCGCCGGTTTCACGCAAACGGCCCAGCGCGATCACCCGCGGGCGGTCGCCTTCGGCCATCATACGCAAGTTTCGCTCGATATATTTCGGGTCGGATCGACGCGCGCGATGAGCCTGCGTTTGAATGCTAATCAGTTGCGTCACCGGATCCCGCAAGGCATCAACGCCCTGCCACCGAAGCATCCACTGCTCCAGATTGTCCTTGCGGGCCACAGCCACCTTTTCAAACGTATCTAGCAGCGCCGTCGGTTCGGAACCTTTGGCGATGATCTTCTTGGCTTCTTCGGCGGCCAGGTCATACCGGGCGATCTTGCCGTAGTGCCAGAAGGTTTCGACGCTCTCGCGCAGCGCGGGATCACCGGCGGGCGCTTTGGCCGCGTCGGGCGCGTCCTCGGCAGGTGCCCAGGCGCTGAACGATGCGAGCGAAACAGTCACGGCTAGAGTCAGTGCTAAAAAACGGGGCGGTCGGTTCATGGTGTGAATCTCCAGGACTTCAGCAGCGCGGGCATTCATCGCCAGAAACGCTGTGGCGAGTGAGTGAGGATAAAAGGCGCGCGTAAGAGTGTCAAGAAACACCACCGGCTGAATCATCCCCACTTTTGCGCCCGCTATGTCTTTGGTGCATAAAATAGCCCGAGCCCGGTTGTTACGGGCTCGGGTGTGGCCACCCCGGCACAATCGACTGAAAGGAGTCGGTCATGCGTCGCGACCTTGCGATCGCC
>JBBQSU010000049.1:0-22748 GCA_038234815.1 Tepidisphaerales bacterium
AGACTGGTCTCACCGAAATTCTTAAAGCTCAACAGTTCCTGTTCGCTGGTGCGCAATAAGTCGCCCAGCGACCGCAGGTTCATCTTCTTCAGGCAATTGCGACTCCGCACCGAAAGCTCGAAATCGGTGATGGGGATGTCAAGAAGCGCGTCGCGTTTCCCGCCGGCCCGGTCGCCATCCTCATCGTAGTACATTGAACGCGCCGATAGCACGTCCTTCATGTAGAGAATCGCCCGCGGGTGATTGGGATTGGTCCGCAGCACGGCATCGAGGCACCGGTGCGCTTCTTCGTAATGGTTGTTGTCCTCGTACAGCACCGCCAGATTCAGCAGGGCATTGAGATGCACGGGTGGGCTGGTGCAAATCCGTTCGTAAAGCTCGATTGCCTTGGCGTCTTCGGCCCGGCGATCATAAAGGACCGCCAAGCGGAAGCAGGCCGATTCGTGATCGGGGTTTTCGCTCAACGTGCGTTCATAATATTCGACGGCCTTCTGGTGATTTCCGTCCTTTTCGGCATCGAATCCCCGGCGAAAAAATTCCTCGGCCGCGCGCTCATCGATGGACGTGACGTGCATATCGTTCATAGGTTGATTGGGTCCGTATAGAGTCCTGCCCCGCTCGCCCGATCGATTTCCGGACGTACGCCAAAGGCTAATCGCATATAAGTAAACCCGGCTGGGCCGAAAGTCAAACTTTACCGGTCCGCAGCCGATGGGCGTTTCTGCCCCATGCGGATGCGCGCGCTGGCGGCGTGGGCATCAAGGTGCTCGGCATCGGCCAGCGCCATGATCGCCGGGGCGTCGGCGGCGATAGCGGACGCATCGTATCGGACCACGCTCGATCGCTTAAGGAACTCATATACGCTGATCCCACTGCTGAACCGCGCGGTGGTGTTGGTCGGAAGGCAGTGGCTGGGACCGGCAACGTAATCCCCCGCCGCGATCGGCGAATACGGACCCACGAACACCGCCCCGGCGTGCATTAACCGCTTCAGTACCGCCGGGTCGTCTTCGGTCTGCAAATTGACATGCTCCGCGGCGAAACGATTCGCCAGTGCGATCAATCGATCCATCGAGGGATCGATGATGATTGCGCTGTCGTTTTGCAGCGCTTTGACGATCGCATCGGACCGCTTCAGCGCCGGCACCTGCTCGGCAATGGCCGCAGTCACCGCTGTTGCCAGCCGTGTCGAAGGCGTGAGCAGGAAGCAACTTCCCGGATCGTGCTCGGCCTGAGCCAGAAGGTCGGCGGCGATGAAATGCGCGTTGGCCGAGTCGTCGGCCAGGATCAACACTTCACTTGGCCCGAGAAATCCGTCGATACCCACGCAGCCAGCCAGCGCGCGCTTGGCCAGTTGCACATAGATATTGCCCGGCCCGACGATTTTATCGACCGCAGGGATGGTCTGCGTGCCAAACGCCATAGCGGCGATGGCCGCGGCCCCGCCGGCGCGAAACACGTCCGTCAGGCCAAGTTCATCGCACGTGGCCAAAATCAGATCGCTTCGGCCATATTTGCTAGGTGGCGTAGCGACGACGATTTTGCTGACCCCCGCCACTTGCGCAGGAACCGCCAGCATAATCAGGCTGGAAGGGTAGGATGCCTTACCCCCGGGAAAATAAAGCCCGGCACTGTCAAGCGGCGTAAAACGCAAGCCCAGTTCGACACCGGGACGCTTGAGCATCGGCTGCTCCGGCGGCATGACGTGCTGTTGATACTCACGCACCTGGGCGATCGACCGCCGGATCGCCGCCAGTTGATCCTGTGGAACGCGCGACACCGCGCTTTTCATTTCCCCCTGGCTCACGCGAATCTGTTCTGCCAAAAAGTTCGGATCGTCGAACCGCCGACATATCTCAACCAGGGCCTCGTCCCCCCCGCGGGCGACCTGAGCAATCAAATCGGCAACGGCCGCGGCCTCTTTGGCCCGCGGAGAATCCGGCAGCGCGATGTCCGCAGGATTAAGGCGGAGTCGATCGAGCAGGGCTTCGACCCTGCCCGCATCGGCCGGGAGATTAAGAATCGGGATCATCTGCATGGTTTACCTGTCATTACAGATTAAAGGTCGGTTAGATGCCTGCAGCGACTATGTACGGGCGCGCTGGGGCCGAGCCTTAGCCGGCCGGGCGTTGAGCGCGCGATCGAGATTTCGCATGGCCTGGCGCAGGCGATGTTCGTTTTCCACCAGCGCAATTCGTACGCACTTTTCGCCCAAATCGCCAAAGGCTTTGCCCGGCGCCAGTGCCACCTCCGCCTCGTCCATCATCCGCAGGCAGAAGTCGATCGTGCTTTGACCTTTCAAATGTTCGTCACTGATCTTCGCCCAGACAAACATCCCTGCCCTGGGCCGATCATAAGTCCAGCCCAGTTTGTCCAAACCTTTGCACACCTCGTCGCGGCGCTTGGCATAGATTAGCGATTGCTCGTCCGGCGTGCTGGCGGCCTCACGCAGTGCGATGACCGACGCGATCCAGATCGGCGAAAACTGCCCGTAGTCGTAATATCCCTTGATCGTCGCCAGGGCCTTAACCATTTCACGGTTTCCACAGCAGAATCCCACCCGCCAGCCGGCCATGTTGAAACTCTTGCTCATGGTGCTGAATTCAACGCCCACGTCCTTGGCCCCCGGCGCGGATAGAAAACTCGGCGCGCGGTAGCCGTCAAAATTGATCTCGCCATAAGCAAAATCGCTCATCACCATCACGTTGTGCCGGCGACACATCTCGATGGCCTTTTCCCAGAAGATCGGCTCGACAGTCATGCTCGTCGGGTTGTGCGGGTAATTCAGAATTACCAACTTCGGTGTGGGGAAAAGTCCACTGATCGTCCGCTCGATGTTATCGAGGAACACCTGGTCGTTGCCCAGCGGGACGCGGATGACGTTAGCGCCGGCCATCGCCGGGGCATAGAGGTGGGCCGGAAAAGCCGGATCGGGCACGACGGCAGTGTCCCCCGGACCCAGCAGCGCCAGGCACATGTGGCTGATGCCTTCCTTCGACCCGATCGTGATGATGACCTCTTCTTCGGGATCAAGCTCCACGCCGTATTTGCGGGCGTATTTTTTCGCCACTTCCTTGCGCAAGCCTCCGATGCCATTTGACGAGCTATAGCGGTGGTTGCGCGGGTCCAGCGCCGCCTCGGCCAGTTTTTTTACGATGACTTCGGGGGTTGGGTCAGTGGGGTTGCCCATGCCCAAATCGATAATATCTTCGCCGGCCACGCGCTTGGCATATTTCATCTTGTTAATACGCGCAAACAGGTATGGTGGAAGGCGATGAATGCGTGCGGACGGCTCAATTTTGAACGGTTGGTCGCTCATGGTGAATACTCTTTGGTTTTGATTATACAGTGGCGGCAGTGAGAAGAAATCGCCCGCGTACGTTTACGGCTGGGAAGCTGGATGCGTCGCCGGCACGGGTGCCGATGACGCGGCCGTTGCCGGCGGTTCTCCCGCCGGCATCGTAGCCTCTGCCGTCGTCGTCGCCGGGCGCGTGGCCGCCTCCCGCTCGCGCTTCAAACGCTCGCGAATCCCCTCCTGGCCCCGCACGCTCTTGTCGCTTTCCTCGGTCTTGGCCTGGAATTGCTTTGCCAGTACGGGGTCGGCGATTCGGATCGTTCGAACCACATGCTGGCTGATGTCCACCCGCAAAGCGTTCATCTCCGATTGAAGCAGTTGTTCTTCCAGCCTCTGGTGGACGACGTCTTTCACGTCCTCCAGCTTGACGGCCCGTGGGGCGATGCGCCGTTCCAGCTTGATCAGGTGATACATCCCCGCCGCCTGCACCGGATCGGACACTTCGCCCTCTTTGAGTGCAAACGCCGCATCCTTAAATCCCTGCGGCATGTCGGTCGTCGCGCGGCTGAACGTCGGCATTTCGCCACCCAGCGCTGCAGTGCGCGGATTGCGACTTAACGCCGTTGCCACGTCTTGGAAGGATTCCCCCGCTGCCAGACGCCGCCGAGCCTCGTTCACTTCCTGCATGTTGGCCAGTTGAATGTGCCGCACCTGCACTGTCTCGCCATACCACGCGGCAAAAGCCTGGGCCACAGCCTCGTCGGTGATCTTCCCAGCCACCAGCGGCCGGGCTAACTTGCGCAGGTAGGCATTGGTTTCCAGCAGAATGTTGAAGTCCGCCTCGGTCAAGCGTTGCTGATTGAGGAACTGGTTCAGAAGTTGCGGATAATCGTCCTTCTGCGCATCGGCGAACATCTTTCCCAGTGTCGCCTGCCTCTCGGCGTCAATGTCCGCCGGGCTTAAGACGATCTGCTTGTCCTCCGCGGCCTTTTTCACCACTTCCAACTGCGAGAGATTCATCAGCAGGTTCAGGCCGTGCGCTTCAATCAGAGGGGCTTCAAGCTGGCGCAGGGTGATCGTTCGACCGTCGATGACGGCGACCGTCGTATCTAACTGACCGGCAATTGCGCCGGAGGTTCCGCCGCGACCGCCCGCAGAGTGTCCGTTACCCGCGCAGCCAACACACCCCGCCGTGCCCGCGAGGACGAGCGCACGAAAACAGCTTTTGAAAATCGATTCCATACGCAACCGCCCGGACGAAAGTCGGCTGAGTATCGAAACCGACCCTTCGAGTGTCAAGCTGAGTATTCGATCCACGCGAAATGATCCGACTACGGATTGGCTTCGATATAAATGTCAGCCTTGTGACTTGTCACATAGACCTTGAACCCGCGATACAGGAGGGTCTTGAAGACCTCGTCCCAGGGAAACATGCGGGTATGAAAGACTTTTATGCGATATCCCCCCGCCGATTCGTTCAGCCCGCCGGTATCGCCCATCAAATATAGGAGTTGCTCGCCGATATCGACGGTCGGATTCGTTACCGGCGCAACGCTGGTTCCAGCCATATCTACTCCCGCAGCGGGTTTGATTTCCGCCTTCACTATACCGGCCTAACGTCTTTCGGCAATATATTCGCCGATGCCGGTTGAACGAGTTTGTCATTCGTCGGTCGACGATCCATCGCCTCGTGAATTGCCTTCTCGCAACCAAAGGCCGCCAACGCCAACAATGCCACTAAAATCCATCGCATGATTGCTCCCGTCGAGGTTCCTATCCTACACCATCCGACGAAATGACAAAAATTCATGCCTCGGCCGCCGCGGCATGACTGGGCCGCACGCCATGAGCCGTTGGGCGATTCAGTCGTTTTTTGGGGCAGTCACGATAACCATATTGCAACGGTCGGGCTATAATGGGCGAGCGTTCGGTTTCCGCCCTCTTTCAGGAGTTCGTTATGCGTCACATCACGTCGTTGATCGTATCCACGATCGTGTCGATTTCTGCGATGGTTTCACTCGCTCAGGCGGGGTTTGATGCCGGGCTGGTGAACGTCAGTTTCGGCAATAAGGGTGCGGCGTATGAGGGCAAAGCGGTGGCCGGTGCCGACGGCGACAAGTGGAACGCGCCAGACGGGGACAGGGGCGAAAAGATCAAACTGGTGGATGCCAAGGAGAAGGTCACCGACGTTACACTCACCTTTGCTGCCACCGGCACCTGGGATGCCGAGGACGCGGGGTTTGTCGGCACGAACTGGGAGAAGTTGCTGCGTCACTATATCTTCGCCAACGAACCGCAATCGATTGCGCTGTCGGGCCTGACGCCCGGCGCCAAGTATGATGTCATTGTGTACAGCGCTTCCAACACCGACGGCCGCAAGACTAAGATCAGCATCGGCGATGATGCCAAGACCACGACTTACTCGATGGAGAAAAAGGAACTGGCCGATGGCGTGAACTACGCAAAATTAACCGCTAGCGCCGACGCCGATGGCACGCTGACGGTGAAGTTTGAAGGCGTAGACGGTGAGGGCAACGTCAATGGCCTGCAGATCATGCCCGTAGACAAAGGTCGATAGGCGGGACTGGCGCGGCGCCGAAGGTGTATGAAGATTGAGCGAGCGGTGGCCGCGGCCGATGCGGGTTAATCCAGCGTCTTGCGATAGCGTTTGACGCCGATCATCACCGCAATCACCGTGAAAAGTGCGATTGGCCAAATTTCCCCGCGGATTTCGGCCAATCCATTACCTTTTAGCAAAATCCCACGAACGATCCGCAGGAAGTGGGTAAGTGGCAGGATTTCACCCACGCGCTGCGCCCACACGGGCATCCCGCGAAAGGGAAACATGAACCCGCTCAGCAGCAACGACGGCAGGAAGAAAAAGAACGACATCTGCACGGCCTGTAGCTGGTTGCCCGCCAGCGTGGAAAAAGTGATACCCATGGCCAGGTTAGCGGCGATGAATAGCAGGGCCGTGCCGCCCAGCAGTGTCAGGCTTCCGATCATCGGCACATGAAACAGCACTTTGGCCGCGAGCAAAATCAGCCCCACCTGCACATAGCCGACGAGGATGTACGGCAGGATTTTTCCGACGAGGACTTCGGTGGGACGCGTGGGCATGGACAGAAGATTCTCCATCGTGCCACGCTCACGCTCGCGGGTGATGGCCAGAGCCGTGATCATCACCATGGTCATGGTGAGCACGACGCCCATGAGGCCCGGAACGATGTTGTATTGGGTGATCGCCTCGGGGTTGTAGCGGGTGTGAATGCGGAGATCGATCGCGGCGTCGGCGGGGGCCAGTGGGGCCAATACCCCCTTCAAATCTTTCTGCAATGCCAGGTTGAACACTTGCCGGGCAACGCCCAACGCATTGCCCGTGGCCGCGGGGTCGGTGGCATCGGCCTCGATCAACACCGCCGGCCGATCCCCACGAATCAGGTCGCGAGAGAAATTCGGCGGGATATTGAACACAAACTGCGCCTCGCCGCGCTCCAGGGCCTGGTCCCCCTCCGCTTCGGTTTCCAGTTGCCGAATGATATTGAAATATCCGCTGGTCTTGATCGCCTGCAAAAGCGTGCGCCCGAACGGCCCGTTGTCGGCCAATAGCACCGCCGCGGGCAGATGCTTGGGATCGGAGTTGATGGCGAATCCGAACAGCACCAACTGCATCATAGGGATGCCGATCATCATGCCGAATGTCACCCGGTCGCGGCGCATCTGGATGAATTCTTTCACTACGATTGCCCAGAATCGGCCCACCGAAAATCGCGGTTTGCCCGTCATGTTTTCTCCCTTGTTTCGTCCTCGTCCATCAGGTGGATGAAGACGTCTTCAAGGCTGGATTCCACTTCCTGCCAGCGGGATGGGTCAGACTTAAACGGCTCGATTGCGCGATGAAGTTTTTCGGCATCGGCTCCGCTGACATGCAGCGTGTGACCGAAAGGCACCGCCTGCTCAATGCCGTCGCGCCCGCGAAGTTTTTCGGCCAGTTCGTACAGGTCCGGGCCGGTTACTGCCCATGTGGTTAATCCAGCCTGTCGAACCACCTCGTCAACCGTGCCGGTGGAAAGAAGTTTGCCCTTGGAGATGAACGCCAGTCGATGGCAGCGCTCGGCTTCATCCATGTAATGCGTGGTGATGAGAAAGGTCAGGCCGTCGCTGGCCAGGCGGTGGATCTGATCCCAGAAATCCCGCCGGGCTTTGGGATCGACCCCCGCGGTGGGTTCGTCCAGAAGCAGCAGGCGGGGTTGATGGATCATGCAGGCCGCCAGGGCAAGCCGCTGCTTCCATCCCCCTGACAACTGCCCCGCTAGCTGCGCCCGACGCTCGGTCAGGCCCAGTTGATCCAGACTCTGCCGCACCGTCTGTCGGCGATTGGGCAGCGAGTACATGCGGGCTACAAAATCAAGATTTTCTTCGATGCTCAGGTCTTCCCAGAAGCTGAATTTCTGCGTCATGTACCCCACTTCGCGCTTGATCGGCTCGCTCTGCTTTATCACGTCATAGCCGAGACACTGCCCTTGTCCGTCGTCGGGCCGAAGTAGCCCGCAGAGCATGCGGATGAAGGTGGTTTTTCCGCTCCCGTTGGGACCTAGAAAGCCGTAGATTTCGCCACTGCGGACTTGCAGCCCGATGTGATCGACCGCAGTGCGCTGGCCAAATCGTTTGGTCATTCCGCTGACATCAATGGTGAGATCAGTTGCCATAATCAGGGCTTAAGATTGACATCCACCGGCTGTCCCGGGTGCAGCTTGGCCGCAGTTTGAGCGTCAAATACGATTTCGATCATGATGACGAGTTTCCCGCGATTTTCCTGGCCGTAAATCACCGGCGGGGTGTATTCGACATTCGGAGAGATGAAAGCAACCGTGCCCGAATAAGTACCGGCAACGCCGTCGAGCGTGACACTGACCTTATCCCCGGTCTGCACATTCCCAATGCGGTCCTGCGGGACAAACGCGCGAACCTTTACATAAGCCGGCGGGAGAATGGAGACGACGGGCTTGCCGGCAGGTACCCACTCGCCGGGTCGATAGAGCGTATCGAACACCACGCCCGATTGGACGGCCGATTGCGCCCTCTGGTCCAGTTCCCACTGCGCGCGGACCAAAGCCGCCTGCGTAGCCTTCACATTCGCTTCTCCGGCGGCCAACTGATCTTCGCGCTGGCCCAAGCGAGCGGTCTTCAACTGCGCGATGATCTGGGCGACGCGCTGTTGGTCTTGTTCCTGCGAAGCCCTCGCTCGATCGAGGTCTTGGGCTGACGTCGCCCGGGCCTTGGCCGATTCGGTCTGCCGGTCCAGTTCCTTTGTCGAAAAGACCAGCGCGGCTTGCGCTTGCGCCAATTGTGCTTCAAGTGCCTGCAATTCCGACGGCCGCTGCCCTTTGCCCAGGTCGGCCAAGGTAGCCTGCGCCTGAGCGACGCGCCGGGCGGCCTCGTCTCGGGCGGCCTGTTCGGCAACGTTTTCTATCTCAAATAGCTTGGTACCCGGCTGAACGGCCTCCCCCCGCGCGACGCTCAGCGTTTGCAGGCGCCCCGCTGTCGCACAGGCGACATAGACAAACTCACCCTCGACGTAGCCCTGCAGCACGTTTGCCGTTGACTTCCTGCAGCCGAATATCGTTGTCAACAGTACAACTGAAACGATCATTCGTCCGGCCAGTTTGGCAACGGCACTGAGAACAAATCGCGATCTCATTTCTTGCCCTTTCGTTCCGTCACAATGCCATGGAACAGAACCGACGTGACGGCGTTGAAGCAATCACCGAGGCTCAATCCCAGTTCCGACATTTTCGCGGGGTTCGCCACCGCTTGCGTAGCGCCCAGCAGGATTTCAATCATGACGCTGACCGGAATATCCTTACGCACCTGTCCCGACCGGCGGCCCTGCTCGAACAGGCTCCCAAAGGAATGCTGCACCATTCGCGAGCGCCGGCGTTGAATTTCCTCAAAAAGCATCGGCGCATCACGGCGCACGTCTCTAAGAAATAGTGGCCCCACCTCGTCGGTGTGCCGCTGCATACAGCCCAGCAACTCCGCCAGCGCCTTATCGAAATCATCGGACCGGCCCGCGAATATGGCTGCCAGATCGCGCTCGACGCTGGAGATCTTGTCTTCAACCACCGCAGCCAGCAGTTCGGCCTTACTCTTGAAATGCCCATACAGCGTCTTCTTGCTGATCCCCAGCTCGGCGCACAGATCGTCCATCGTCACGCCGCGCAGCCCGCGGCTGACCAGGTGCGCTCGCGCGCAGGCGACGATCCGTTGGCGGAATTCGAGATTGGCAGACTGACGCATCGGCATCTAGGCTGTGGAAACTATTTCAGTATCCATAGTTTCCAAGCCGCTGTCAAGGACGCTTTGGCTGCAAACGCCGCCCGATTTGCCGGGCTAGCGCAGGGAGTCATTCCTCTTTGTGGCGGCTTGGATCGGTGGTTCGGTTGCGACAACGGAGGGCCACACGTGGCACTGGTCTCGCCGCCTTCCCCGCAGGGGTTTGGAGAACCCCGGGCAAAAGTGGTGCGCTTTTTGGCGCCAAAAAGCGCACCAAGATTCGACCACTTCAAAAAAAATAAAAAATTTTATAAGCCGTGTACCGGGAAAGAGTTAAGGGGATTGTGCGGCACTCCGAAGTGCGCGCAAAGGCGCCAATTCGCGCACCTTCAGGTGTTTTCCTGCCCCTAGGGTAGAGGGTAATACTTATGACTAATTACAAGCTGATTGACCTGATGGCCCGCCTGGCCACGTGCGTCTTGGCTGCAAGGTTATTGCTCGGAGCCGGATTCGGGCCCGGGCAATCGTTCAGCAAAGTCGGACCTGCAAACGCGCGTCAAGCCGCGTGTGTTTGCACCGCGGGGTTTTCCTTCGTCGACGGCATCCGAGGGGCGCGACAAATCGGACCTTCCAAGTACCCCGCGGGAGCCACAAACGACCTCGTCGCGACACCCTTGAGACCCCAAAGGGACCTCTTTGGGACCCCCTTTGGACCCCCTTTTCTCATTCAAACTGGCGCGAAATACGAAAATTTGCCTGATTTTCGACGAAATTCGGTGCGCGGCACCGAAGTGTGTACGAAAAGGAATGTTGCTCGGCAGACAGGGTCTTGGCGACGACGCGCCGCGCGAACTTGCGGCGAGGCGATTGTCGCTCCGCCGTCACCTAATACAGGAGGGCCAGCGCGGGGCTTTGTTAACGCTTCCCACCTTAGCGTTTCGCCGGTGTACCGGGGACCAGAATGCGGCGTCGCGACAAGTATGCGTTACACCCCTAACTGTCGTCGGACCCGGTTTTCCGTTTGAAATGCGCTTCTCGTGGATACAATCAACCGGCAAGTGGACCTTCAGCCAGAGGAAGCGGACCATGACTAAGCCACGCCACACGCTGCTGGTGCTAGACGATGAACCCGACGTGGTGAAAAGCGTCCGCGATTTGCTGCGTCTCGACTACAATGTCCTCACCGCGACCAATGCACAGGAAGGTTTGACGCTGATGCAGTCAAACGAGGTGCATGTCGTCATGACAGACCAGCGGATGCCGGGTATGACCGGCGTTGAATTCCTGAAAAGCGTGCGCGGCGATTTCCCTGAAGCGATACGACTGCTTTTTACTGGCTATGCCGACCTGCGGGCCGTTATCGACGCCATTAACCAGGGGAACGTCTATCGCTACATCACCAAGCCCTGGGACCCCGAGGAACTTCAGGCCATCGTCAAGGAAGCCTGCGAGCGACACGATCTGATCACGGAGCGCAATGGACTTGTGGTCGATCTTCAGGCCAAGAACACGGAGTTGGAGCAAGCCAATTTCCAATTAAGCGAAGCGAACAATTTGAAGACCGCTTTCATCCAGGTGGCCAGCCACGAATTACGCACCCCGCTGACGATTCTAATGGGGCTAAGCGACCTGGCAGCGCGGGCACCAGGCATCACCGAACCCATCGCCGGGTGGATCAAGCGCATTCGATCCGCTGGCGAACGGCTTTTTAATCTTGTCAATCAGATCGTGACGATGCTTGCGGCGGGAGAGTTTGCAATCGAGCCGCATAAGGAACCGACGGACCTGAACGCCCTGCTTTCGATGGCGGTAGAAGACCTTATGCCGTTTTTTGAACTGCGCAATCAACGTGTGCTTCGGCAGTGGAACGCCGATATCGGTTCCATCGCGGTTGAAGCAAGTCACATCCGCAGTTCGCTCAATCATCTTCTGCTCAACGCCATAAAGTTCACTCCCGACGGCGGAACGATCACGGTCAAGGCCAATCGCAACAATGGCTCGGGCGTGGACATCGAGGTATCCGACAACGGGTCGGGTATTCCGCCTGAAAATCTCAAGCACCTCTTTAAGCCCTTTTTCACAGGGGTGAGCGTCGAGCATCATTCCTCGGGGCTTTTCGAGTATGGAAAGCAGGGACTTGGCCTTGGCCTGAGCGTTGTTAAAGCCTTCGTGGAAAAGCATGGCGGAAGTCTTGGGGTTCAAACCGAATTAAACCGAGGGACGACGTTCACGATCCACCTCCCGGCGTAACTGCCCGAGACAGGACTTCGGATCGATTTGGGAAATTGACATGGCCCAGAGCTTAATTGAATCTCATCCGATCACCCCACCGCCACGACGACTGTCGATACGCTCCGCCGAGGCGCGCAGCGTCGGATGGTCGGCGACGGGGATATCTGCGGCCATTGCCATGCTGGTTCTGAGCGGCTGGGCCTTGGATATCGAGCGCCTCAAGCGGGTCTTTCCTAATCTAATCGCCATGAATCCCCTCACCGCCGTGATGTTTTTAGCCGCTTCGGTGGGATTGTGGCTTCAATACGCTCATCCGGCCGCGAGCGTTCATAAATGGGTCGCCCGCGTGCTGTCGGTAGTCGTGTTGTTTATTGGCGTGCTGCTTTTGCAGGTATATGTCACCGGCTGGGACACGCGACTGGATCGATTGCTGTTTGCAAATGTTTTGGGCACCAACAGGCTTTCGCCCAACACCGCCGTCTGCTTTCTGCTCTCGGGCACGGCCTTATTGCTGGCGTCGTTCGTAAATTCCCGCAATGCCGTGCGCATCGCACAACTGCTGGCGGTGTGCGTTTGGATCGCCGCGACGTTGGCGCTGTTGGGATACGCGTATGGCGCCAGAACGTTCTATCAAGCCCTGGCCTTTATCCCGATGGCGCTGCACACCGCCATCGGATTTCTTCTGCTCAGCACCGGTATTCTTTGTCTGCATCCCGATCGTGGGGTCATGGCGCTGGTGCTAAGCGCCACTGCCGGGGGCAGCCTGATCCGCAGCTTTCTGCCGGCGGTTATGCTTGTTCCGGCGATCCTCGGCTGGTGCCTCCTGGTTGGCGAGCGTGCCGGACTTTTCGACGTGCCTACGGCTTTCTCAGTTTATTCAGTGTCGATCGTCGCAATTTTCAGCGTGCTGGTGTGGGCCAATGGCAGCTTGCTCCGGCGGATCGACCTGCGCCGACGAAGTGCCGAGGGCGCGCTGCTTCAGGAGCGCACGCTCCTTCGCCAGTTGATCGACAACCTCCCGGATCACATCTACATCAAGGATTCAACCGGTCACTACATCACCGACAACATTTCGCACGCCCAGTTCGTCGGGGCTGATTCGCCGGACCAAGTTATCGGCAAGACCGTTCACGACCTCTTCCCTAGCGCCATCGCCAAGGCCTTTGCTGCCGACGATGAAAAGGTCCTTGTCAGGGGCCAGACGATTTTGGCCCGGGAGGAAAAAATCGTCGATCACCAGGGTAAGCCGGGCTGGGTCGCCACCACCAAGGTGCCCATGACCGACGCCCGTGGGCAGATCTCGGGGATCGTCTGCATCAGCCGCGATATCTCGCACCGCAAGCAGATCGAACAGGAAATGCAGGAAATGCAGGACTTCCTGTCTTCGATCATCGAAAATCTGCCCAATATGGTGTTCGTCAAGGACGCGACCGACCTTCGGTTCGTCCGCTTGAATCGTGCAGGGGAGGAATTGCTGGCAGTCAAGCGTGAAGACATGGTCGGCCGCAACGATTACGACTTATTCCCCAAGGTCGAGGCGGATTTCTTCACCAGCAAGGATCGCGCGGTCCTGAGCAGCGGACAGATGCTGGATATTCCTTATGAGCCAATCGACACGCCGCGTGGCCGCAGGATATTGCACACCAAGAAAATTCCGATCATTGTCGATGGCAAACCGCGATACTTGCTGGGTATTTCCGACGACATCACCGAACGCGAAATGGCCGAGCGGATGATGCGCGAAAGCGAAGAACAGACGCGCTTGACGGTGGAGACGGCGCTCGATGCTTTCGTTTCCATGTCGGAAGACGGGCGTATCATCGGGTGGAACGCGCAATCGGAACGCACCTTTGGCTGGCCGCGGGCCGAGGCGATCGGCAAAAATCTGGCAGGCCTGATCGTACCTGAGCGCTATCGCCAGGCTCACGCGAACGGTATGGCCCGATATTTTGAAACCGGCCAGGGCAACATGCTAGGCCAGCGCATCGAAATTTCCTCGCTGCATCGGGACGGGCATGAGTTCCCCGTTGAAATGACGATTGCCCCCCTGCGCATCGGTGGCAAGGTTGTTTTCAACGCCTTCATTCACGACATCACGGCCCGCAAGCGCACCGAACAGGAACTGGAGCAGACCGTGAGGTCGGAACGAGCCGCGCTAGATCAACTGCAGAAGGCGCAGAGCGCCATCGTGCAGTCGGAGAAACTGGCCTCGCTGGGGCAGCTCGTTGCCGGCGTTGCCCATGAGATCAACAACCCGCTGTCGTTCGTCAGTAACAATCTCGCGGTGCTGCAGCGTGATCTGGCCGCCGTGCGCGCGTGCATTGAATTGTATCGCCAGGGCGATCCGATCCTTCAGGAAGCCCGTCCCGAACTGATGACGCAAATCCTCGAGTTGTCCGACCGCATTGACCTCAACTACACACTGGCCAATCTCGACCCCATCATGCTCCGATCCCGGGACGGTCTTAAGCGCATCGAGCAGATCGTAAAGGACCTGCGGGATTTTGCCCGCCTCGACGAAAGTGACCTTCAGGAGCTTGATCTGAACGTCGGTGTTAAATCCACTCTCAACATCATCCGCGGGCAGGCCAAGGGCCGTAACATTGGGCTAATCGAGCGGTTGCATCCGCTTCCGATGATTTCCGGCTATCCGGCCAAACTGAACCAGGTGGTGCTGAATCTGCTCACCAATGCCATCGACGCTTCAAGCGACGGGGGCAAGATCAGCATCGAGACGACGTTGTCCGCTGACGGAGATAGTGTCCTGCTGTCCGTCTGCGATGACGGTGCGGGCATTGCGCCCGACGTGCGCCCGCGGATTTTTGACCCCTTCTTCACCACCAAGAAACAGGGCGAAGGCACCGGCCTTGGTTTGAGCATTAGCTATGGCATTGTGCAGGATCATGGCGGAACGATCGACGTGCAGAGTGAAATCGGCAAAGGTTCAACATTCACCGTTCGCTTGCCCGTTCATCCCACCGCCGCCCCATCAGCTTAGTCGTGCGTTTCCGGTCTGGCGTAGCGGGTGATGGAGGCCATAAGGGCATCGGGATCGAAAGGTTTGGTGAGATAATCCAAGGCCCCGCAACGCAAACCCCGCTCACGGGTTTGCGGGGAATTGAGGGCCGTCAAAAATATGATTGGGACGTGGCGGGTTGCGTCGCAGGCTTTGAGCCGGGCGCACACCTCAAACCCATCAACATCGGGTAGCATCAAATCCAGCACCACCAGTGCCGGATGTCGATGACTGACCTCATTAAGGCCGCTGATGCCATTTAACGCCGAACGATATTCGAATCCACAAAGCTGCGCGTACTCCCCGACCAGCGCGTTAATCTCCGCGTCGTCTTCTACTACCAATACCGAATTACCATTGCGGATTGTCGTCAGAATACCCTCGTGCCTCGCACAATGGAGTTTATCGCCGGTATTTCAGACAGTCCACTTTCGATGCCCGATTTGGCTAAGCCACCCGGGTGGCCTATCATTTGAGCCGCTTCGACGAAGGAGACCGATGGTACAGCCCCCCGAGAAGCAGGTCCGCCAGGCGATCGAGATTTATTTGCATGAGGCTTATCCCGCGGGTTTCCCAGCTCGCGTGCGGTCGCAGCTTGGCATCATGGAAACCTGGGGCGGGCCGTTCATCAACTCCCCCGTATTCGTACCCGATGCCAAACTGCCCCCCAACCGCTATGCGCTTCGCCTGGGCAATACCGCCTATCCCCACATGAAACTGGCCATTGAGCGCTCGCCGGACGGAGCGGCGTTTCTTTTTCGAGTCGATACTCACGACCATCACTGCTGCCCGCAGGCCGACGCCCCGGAATACGCGGCCTTCCAGCAACTAATGTTCCACAACCAGCACCTGGCTGAACGCATCGAACGCCAGTGGGAACAGGCCGGCCTTCCGACATTTAAATCGTTTCTTCGCGCCGACCTGCAACGCCGCCGTGCCAACGTGGTTAACCCGCCCGCGGGTTAGGTCCAGCGCGATGACCGAACGCGTCGAGATCGCCGGGACTGTTGACCTGCCAACGCTCGGGCCACTCTGCGGGCATGGGCAAGGCGACGGTGGCAAGGTCGTCAAGGAGCCGCTGCATACTGCGCTTGTCGGTGTGAAGTTGTGTCTGGACGCGGGACAGGCTAGACGCGGCAAACAGGGCCGGCATTGGTTGCCACTTGGCGCCACGATAGGCAATGGCATCGACGGTATCTGCTCGGCTTGCCAGCAACGCGGCCAGCCACTCCGCTTTGAGGACGACGGCATCGCAGGAGCACAGCATCAACCACTTGGCGTGCCCCATGTCAGTCAACGCGGTAGCCAGGCCGGCGAGAGGACCCAGCCCAGGCGCGGCATCGGCGATGGTACGCAGGCCAAGATCGTCGTACTTGCCCGCGCGGTCGGCGACGACACTGACACTGGCGGCGACCGGCGCTAATATGCGAGCGACACGGAGGATCAATGATTCACCATCAAGCACGGCCCGCGCCTTGTCCGATCCGAACCGGCTGCTGCGCCCCCCGGCCAGGATATAAACCGGCACCCGCGACGTCATCAATGCCTCCGATATCGATCCCACGTCGCCATGACAATCGCCACGGTGCATCCGACGGCAAAGCCAATGAACGTGTTAAAAACCAAGGTGAACACGACCATCAGGACGATGATCGACAGGGGACGCGGGCGCAGGGAATCCCGGACGACTAACGTCAGAGTGATCCCCGCGGCAATGACCATCGCCGCCAGGATGGCACGAGGGTAATGCTGAAGGGTCGCCAGCAACATCCCGCCGAGAATCAGGCCGCTCACGACCTTGGCCGCGCCCAACATGATGACGCTTCCGCCAGTGCGGGCACCGAAATGATATTGAGCGGCCAGCCCGCCGGCGCCATGGCACATCGGCATTGCGCCGAACGGGACGCAGAATATGTTCATCAACGCGACGCTCATCGCCATGGTTCTGGTGTGAATCGCGCGGCCTGGAAAATAGTCGCCGCTCAGAACGCAAACTGCCAGCACCGAGTTGAGCAGCGTAAGAGGCAGTTGAGGTAATGCGCCCCGGATCAGACCCGTCCACCATTCCTGTGGGGTGGGCGAAACAAGGGTGAATGCGGGCAGATGGAACGAGAGATGGTGGTAATCTTCGGGATGCGCCAGACCCAACAGCACCCAGCCGGCCATGAAAACATACAGTAACGTCGGATGCCGTCTCTTAAGCAACAATAGCAGCAACATCCCTGCCAATACCGCCGTCGGCCAACTGTCCCAGCCTATCGGGGGCAACAGCGTCAGCCATTTCAAACCGGTCCAAGCCAGTTTGATCCCGACGCCCGCCTGCACGCCGCGCACGATGGCTTTGGGAATGACTCGCCCGAGCCAATCCACCCCGCCAAAAACGGTGAGCGCCAGTACCAAGGCAGCCGTGACGAGACCCGCCGAGGCGATCATCCCCGCGCCCAGTTTTTCAGCGATGGCCACTGCGGCGATGGCCTTCATCGGCTGAACGGGAATCGGCTGCCGAAATAAAAAGCCCGTCGCGATGTTCATCAGGCCGGCGAAGACGAAAACAACGCCGATGTCCATTCCGCAAGCAATCGCCATTGCAACCGCTAACGGGATGAACGTGCCCAGGTCGCCCAGCGAACCGGCCATTTCCCGCAGGTCGAAGCGCAGTGGTTCGTATCGGCCACGGGTGGGAACCGCAGGCAGAACTGCCTGAATCATCGGGCATCCCCATGATGAATGACCCTGCCGTCGGTGGCGATAGCGTCGGGGCGACCGTCATCCTGCACCAAGCCCCGCAGCGTTTCGATGGCGTGGGGCAAAATGTCGAGCAGCGCCTCGAGAGATTCGGTCGCCCCACGCAGGGAACCGGGAAGGTTGATGATAAGTGTGGTTTCAAGAGTGCCGGCCTCGCCACGAGAGAGAAATGCCCGTGGGGTTTTCGCCATGCAGCGGAGGCGGATCAGTTCCATCAGTCCATTATGGCGACGATGAATGACATCGAGCGTGGCTTCGGGGGTAACGTCGCGCGGTGCCAGTCCCGTTCCGCCGGTCGTTAGAATCAAATCCGGCCGGGGATCATTGATGGCCCAGGCTCGCATTTGCACCGCAAGTTGCTCACGATCATCAGGCAAGCAAGCGGTGGCGATGACCTGTGCGCCCAGTTTGTCCCGGCACATTATTGCCAGCGCCGGACCGGACATATCAATGGCCAACCCGCGCGAGCAGCGGTCACTGGCGGTCAAGATGGCGACGCGAATTGGAATTGTCATCGGTCGTCTAAGTGAAAATCACCGCCGCGCCCGCCGGTCTTCTCAACCAGGCGGACACTCTCGATCACCATCTTCTTGTCAATCGCCTTGCCCATGTCGATCACAGCAAGAGCGGCAACCGCGACAGCAGTCAATGCCTCCATCTCTACCCCTGTTTTCCAGGTCGTTCGCACCTCAGCACGCAGCATCACACAGTTGTCTTCGACATGCGCCTGAACGTCCACCATGTCCAAAGGCAGGGAATGACACAACGGAATCAACTCATCAGTGCGCTTGGCGGCACCTATCCCCGCAAGGCGTGCCACTTCGAGCAGATTACCCTTGGCGACCTGGTTCGCTGCGATGGCCTGGGCCAATTGGGCACTGATCCGTACGCGGCCCTCCGCCACCGCGCGGCGGACTGTGGCGGGCTTGTCTCCGATGTCCACCATCCGCGCTCTTCCTGCGTCATCCATATGTGAGAGTCGTTCAGTCATCACGCAAACTCCATGAGATAAAGGGCCAAGGCCCGGGACCGGCTTGATGGGGCGGGATCATAATCAGTCCGTCACTGCGTGCGGCGCTGACTATGTCCCCCGATCCGCGTGTGTCAATCAACTCAACCTGTCCATTCCCGCAATGTCGAACCGGCCGCAGCCACTGCAAGGCAATGCGCTTGTCGTCGGCGTTGCGCACGCGCGTCAGGACAGGTGATGGTTCGGTGGCGACATGACCGGCAACGTGCCGCAGGATCGGAGCGGCGATACATCGCGCAGTGGTCATCACCGACACCGGATTGCCGGGCAGCCCCATGATTGCCTGACCCCTTGGCCCTATCGCACCGAGCATCGGCTTGCCCGGGCGGATCGGCAACTTATGAAACACGATCTCACATCCTAATTCACTCAGTACCGCGGGCACGAAATCGTAGTCGCCCATCGACACCCCGCCGGTCAACAAGAGCGCATCGATTTCGTCCAAAGCTTTGCCGATCACATCCTTCAGACGCACTGGTTCATCCTTTACCTGAATGGTAAAGCGAATATCGATCCAAGCTGCTCCTGCGAACATCGCCGCCAGTGCATGCCCGTTGCTGTCGCGCAGGTGCCAGGGTTCGACCGTCTGATCGATTGCGCGAATTTCGTTGCCGGTGACGATGACTCCCAAACGCACGCGCCGGCACACACGAGGGGCAGTGACACCGAACGCCGCCAACGCTGCGGCGACGGGTGAAGTGATTGGCATGCCGGCTTCGACAACAATCTCGCCCGCATCACCGTTTTCTCCGCAGCGCCGGATGTGCTGCCCTGCAACGACGTTCAATCCGGCGGACATTTCAATATGTTCTGGATGTTCCACCACCTGCTCGCGAGGAATTACTGCATCACACTCCGCTGGTACCGGTGCGCCCGTAAAGATCCGCAGAACCGCGCGTTCAGGCATCATTCCAGGAGGCTGTCCGATTGCAGCTTCTCCGGCAATCGCCATCGACTCGGTCTTGAGATGGGCCATTCGCACGGCATAGCCGTCCATCGCGCTGACATCGCAGGCCGGGCTGGGGCGGTCCGCCTTGATCGCCTCGGCCAATATTCTGCCGGCGCATTCGCCGAGCGGAACTGGCTCCGAGTCCAACGGGCGCAGCCGATCACACATCCCGACAATCGCGTCATGGATCGAGCCACAGGAGAGAGAGGGTTTTGGAGCCTGATTTTTCATATCGTCGCCGACGATGGATCGGCCACTAATACCGGCCGCTTCCAGATCGGCACGTCGCGTTTCATTCGGTCGATGAACCAGTCCATCGCTGCAAGGGCCTCCTGGCGATGGACGGCCGCGAGGCGCAGGCGAAAAGAACAATCGCCGTTAGCAACAAAGCCGCGGCTATGCTCGACCCGCACGTCCAATAGGCCGAAGTCCCGTATTGCCTGTGCTGCCAATTGCTGCAATTCTCGCTCGGCCATCGGGTCGTATGTTTCATACCGCAGCCCGGCAATGGGTTGTTCGGCTTCGATCGGTCGGACAATCCCCTCGAAACAGACCAGCGCTCCGGCACCCTCGACGCGCCACATCGCTGCCGGGCCTAGGGCGCCGTCCTGGATGATCGTTTGCAGGTTCATCCGCCACTCACCAGTCCGATGATTGCCAGTTCGTCGCCGGGTCGCACCACGGTAGTATCATCGGCCTTGCTGCAATTCACCGCCAGCATCGCGTGTCTCAGCAATGCGCGAAGTGCAGGATGCTGCTCGGCAACTTGGGCCATGACAACCGAAGCCGTCACACGATCGGTTTCCGGCAAACATACTTCAAGTGTTCTTGCGCCGGCGGCATCGGCAAATGGGCCGAATATCAGCACTTTCGCCGTCATGGTCGTGTTTCCCGGTCTGACTGGTCTCTTTCAAACTGCTCGTGGGCCCAACTCCACGCTGCCACGGTCTTTGGAAAGCCGATCGTATTCATTCCGAGGACAATTGCCTGTTCGATTTCCGCGACGCTGGCTCCGGCTTCGGTCGCCCGGCGCACATGCGATCGCAGTGCTGATTCCAGCCCCGCGCCCAAACTGATGCCAATTTTGATTAGCTCGCTCGTCCTGGCATCAAGGTGCCCCTCGGCATCTATGGCCTTGGCATTTCTCTCATGATTTTCAACCAGCGCCGGAAAACGGGCTGCGAAGCGTTTGAACGTGCCGGGCAATGTGCCCGATTTATTTCTTGGGGATGTGGACTTCATATTCGTTGTCAGCCTCCCAGGATCGTCATCTGTGTAAAGCCCGTGATCGGATGCTCGGCCGACTTTAGACTCAAAGAATCCATCAGAACGGCGTCGAGCGAGTCGGGATTGAAAGGTTCGCACAAAGTATTGGTAATGTTACCTCGCGGTCTGTCCATCAGACAGGGATAAACATCCCCAGCGGCAGTGATTCGGATGCGATTGCAGGCGGCGCAAAAGTTACAACTCATCGGCGTGATGAAGCCGATCGTGACCGTTTCCCCGGTGTCCAGTAACAGTCGGTGCCGACGGGCTGAATCATGGCCTTGATCCAGTTCAACCCACCGCCGGGCAATCGGCTCGATATGGCGGCGCATGGCAGCGGCGCTGACAAAGCGAGCGGCCCACTGGTCGGCCAGAGGCCCCATGGGCATCAGTTCGATGAAACGAATCTCCAGTGAACGCACCGCGGCAAAACGCACCAGGCTAACCAGTTCGCCGTCGTTCTCGCCGCCGAGGATCACGGCGTTCAGGCGGACCGGGGAGAGGCCGGCTTCGATCGCGGCATCAATCCCCTCGATCACTCGTCCCGGCCCCTTCACGCCTGTCATGCGCATGAACGTTTCTGGCTGAAGCGAATCGAGCGAAACATTGACGCGGCGCAAGCCCGCGCGGGCCAGTTGGTGCGCTTGCTTTGGGAGAGTCAGACCATTGGTGGTCATGGCCAGATCGTCGATTCCTTCAATGCCAGCCAGACGCTCGATAATTTCAATAAGGTCACGGCGAGTCGTGGGCTCACCACCAGTCAGGCGAACCTTGTGCAGGCCCCAGCGACTGACCAAGTGCCGTACCAGCCGTTCGATGGTGGCCGGCGACATCGTTTGATCGGTTGGCAGATGATCGATCACTTTCGGCCGGCAGTAGGTGCATCGCATTGGGCAGGCGGGGGTTAGCGAGAGACGCAGATATCCGATGCCGCGACCCTGCCGATCCAGGAGGGCGCGCGGCGCCGATTGTCCACTAGATTGAACGAGTTCCGCAGTCCTCAAGTCGTCCTTCCATTCAAACTCGTTCGGACACCAGCCACCAATTGACGAAGCAGTCCGAAAAACGTCAGTCCCCACGCCGCTAAGGCTACATATACAAAGTACCGCGGGATGATATGCAGAAAAGGCGCATCGATCACATTGGCCAGCCGAAAAGTGCAGACCGTGTACATGCCCAGCGGAAACACCGCTCCCCAATAAAGGGGATCATACTTCAGCGGAAACCGCCGGTAGAGGTGTCGCCATGCGCCCAGCGTGATGAGCATGGGTATCCACCAGGTCGCGGTGGCCCAGAAAGCCAGCGTGACGCCTTTGATGAAGGGCATCAGCTCAGTAACCAGTGGGCTAAGCGCGTGTGCGTCAATCAGAAATGTGCCGGCCAGGGTCGAGATGGCGACCGCACCCATGTTGATCCAATAAGGCGGGGACAAGTCGGCGGGGTTCAGTTCGAAAAAGGTGTAACGGTAGAAAATCAGCGAAATCAGCCAGATGTAGAGCATTCCTCCACCCAGCCACATGACCAGACAGAAGAAGAGTACCGGCTCGTGAGCATTGGGAAAGCCTTTAGCCAATTGACTGCCGAGAATCGACACGGATTGGGCGGCCACCACCGCCACAAGCCATCCACCATTAAGGCCCTTTGCGAACAGCGGTTTGACGGGTCTAACCGTGAGCAACGTGAAAACACCATAGATCAACAGCACCCACAAGCCCGTTCCCAAACACCACAAGCCCATCCCCACCGAGGGCAGTTTGGCGATCACCACAAACTGACTTCCCAACACACAGGTACCGGCGATCATAGTAAAAAACCCAACACCGCGCCCGTGGTCAGAGAAATCCGCCCACATCGCCGGGCCATACCGTATTGCCCGAATGGCGAACATAATCCACAAGGTGAGGTATGCGACAATGTTGATGGCGAACAAACCCAGTGC
>JBBQSU010000050.1:0-22692 GCA_038234815.1 Tepidisphaerales bacterium
CCGGCACCACTGCGATTAAGAAAAACCACTGGAGGGGAATGTCGGGCCGAAGGAGAAAAACGCCGACGGCAATGAGCGGGCCGAGCATCGCCCCGGTGGTATCCATCGCCCGGTGCAAGCCGAAGGCCGTTCCGCGATACCTCGGCTCCGTCGAATCGGCAATCAGCGCGTCGCGCGCGCTCGTGCGGATGGATTTTCCCACGCGATCGCTGCTCCGACCCAGCAAATAGACCGGCCACCCGCCCACTAGCGCCGCCAGGCCCATCAGCGGCTTACTGATTGCAGAAAGTGAATACCCCAGGACGATAAACGGCTTGCGCTTTCGGTATCGATCCGAAAAGGCCCCGGCCAGCCAGCGCAAAATGCTGCTGCCCCCTTCGGCAATCCCCTCGATCGTCCCCAGCAGCGCTGGGGACGCCCCAAGTGTGCCCACCAGAAACAGCGGCATGATCGGATAGAGCATTTCCGACGCCACGTCGGTAAAAAAACTCACCCAACCCAGCACCACCACGTTGCGCGTGATTCCGCGAAAGGCCATGCCTCACCTCCGACCACCTGCTTGTGTACGCGATGTGCGCCGGAGCATCCTCCTCCCCGGGCCGCCTTGCAATCGGCTTCACCGCTGTCGCGGCGATACCCGCCTACTTCATCTCTTGGGCCTTGGTGCGCACTTCGTCGATATCACCGACATACAGGAACGCCTGCTCAGGCAGATCGTCGGCCCTGCCCGAACAGATGTCATCAAAGCTGCGCAATGTGTCGGCCAGCTTCACATAGCTGCCCTTCTTGCCCGTGAACTGCTCGGCGACATAGAACGGCTGGCTGAAGAACCGCTCGATCTTTCGCGCCCGGCTGACGATCAACTTGTCTTCTTCGCTCAGTTCGTCCACACCCAGGATGGCGATGATGTCCTGAAGGTCGCGATAGCGCTGGAGCATCGTCTGCACCTTGCGGGCGATGCGGGCGTGTTCGTCACCCACGATATCGGCCGAAAGCGCGCGGCTGGCCGAGGCCAGGGGATCGACCGCGGGGTAAATCCCCTTGCTGGCGATGCCGCGTTCGAGATAGATGAAGGCATCCAGGTGCGCAAAAGCATTGGCCGGGGCCGGATCGGTCGGATCGTCTGCCGGCACATAGACCGCCTGCACCGACGTAATGGCCCCGCTCTTGGTGCTGGTGATGCGCTCCTGAAGTTCGCCCATTTCCGTCGCCAGCGTCGGCTGATAACCCACAGCGCTGGGCATGCGTCCCAGCAACGCCGACACTTCGCTGCCGGCCTGCGTGAATCGGAAAATGTTGTCGATAAACAGCAGCGTGTCGGCCCCGCTTTCGTCGCGGAAATATTCGGCCATCGTCAAGGCGCTCAAGGCGACGCGCAGACGCGCGCCCGGCGGTTCGTTCATCTGACCGAATACCATCACCGTCTGGTCGATCACGTGCTTGCCGGTATTGCCGATCTTGGCTTCCTGCATTTCCAGCCAAAGGTCAGTCCCTTCGCGCGTGCGTTCACCCACACCGGCAAATACCGAATATCCGCCATGCTGTTGGGCGATACGGGCGATGAGTTCCTGAATAACGACGGTCTTGCCCAGTCCGGCACCACCGAACAGCCCCGCCTTGCCACCTCTCAAGAACGGCGTGAGCAGGTCGATAACCTTGATGCCGGTCTCAAACACTTCGGCCTTGGGCACCAGATCGACGAAATCCGGCGGCTCGCGGTGGATCGGCCGGCGCTCGGTTGCGCCGCACGGCCCGCGGTTGTCGATCGGCTGGCCCAGCAGATTGAACACGCGACCCAGGGTTTCCTTGCCCACCGGCACGGTTAAAGGCCCGCCGGTATCGCTCACCTTCATTCCGCGGCGAAGGCCGTCGGTTGATCCCAGGGCCACTGCCCGAATCTTCCCGCCACCTAAATGGCTGGCCACCTCGCCGGTCAACTCCATGTCATGGCTGAGTGTATCGGCCCCGCCCGTGCCTTCATCGCCTTGCACCAGCCCTGCGGTGTGGGCATGAACCTTGATGGCATTGTAAATCCGGGGGAGCTGGTCCTCAGGAAATTCCGCGTCGAAAGTCGATCCGATCACCTGAATAATGGTTCCGGTAGCCGCCATAAGATGGTTTCCTCTGCATGAAAGACCCCCGCGAGCATGAGATTCCACACCCACGGGCCGCTCCGAAAGCGGACCGGCGATTGTACCGATTAGCCTAACAGGGACAAGTCAGGCGGGTTGACTACCAACGTTGCAACGCGAAGAGCCGAACACGGCAAGGAAGCAAGAAGCGCGGTGCGCTTCGTCGCGGTTGTAAACTGCCAAGGGTAATGGGATAATATCATCCTCCTTTTTTTTATGAGGTGATTGGATGACAACCGCGCCGACGCTGGAGTACGCCCCGCCTTTGCCAGACATCCGCTGGGGCTGGCTGATGGGGGTGTCGTTTGTGGGCGGCTTAGGGTCGGGATGTGCTTGGTTCGGGATCGGTGACGAGCTAGACAAATATTTGGACCAGAACGTCACGTGGTTCATCGCCCCGCTGGCGCTGCCGGTGCTGGTGGCAGCGGCGATGTGGCTGATGTCGCATCGCCCGCGACGGCAACGGTGGTCGATGGCGGCCGTGCTGATCGCGATGTTTGCGGCCGGCCATGCCTTGCCGTGGTCACTCTTCATGACGGCCTTATACTCGGGCTGGATCCACATGTGACGAGTGAACAGACATTCAGGGGTCATTGTTTATTCTGTCCGTGTCGCCGAAGTGCCTGTTGCGGCAGGCAAGTTCTGTCTGGCGGGCACCGCCCACCATCCTCCTGCGCAACATTAATATGCATCGGTGGGCAGTGCCCACCCTACCGAACTGACGCCGGAGTAGGGGTCAATGGAAATAGTTGGGCCGAAGCTGGGCATCTCATCAGGTCGCGGGGTTCGGTTATTGAATAGCCGGGGCACGCGATGCCCGGGCCTCTGCTGACTCGCGGGACGGGGTCGCGGGAAAGTGGTGCGCTTTTTGGCGCCAAAAAGCGCACCAAGATTTGACCCCTTTGAAAAATTATTTAATTTTTTATAAGTCCCGTAAAAAAAGAGGCTTACCTGAATTTCGGGGCACTCCAAGTTGCGCGAAAAAGCGCCAATTCGCGCACCTTCGCGCGATTGCAGCCCTTAGGGTAGAGGACTGTAATTATGACCAATAGGCAATTGATTCTCTCGGCTGCTCCGTTACTCGTTCGACAAGCCGCCTGCGTTTGCGCCGCAGGATTATTGCCCGGCGTTGGATCTCCACCGGCGCGATCGTCCGGCGGAATCGAACCTGCAGATAGGATGAGACAGACCGCGCCGAAGGTGGCCGGGATTTTCGCGGAGCTGCACTACGCGACGCGTCAATCGTCCGGCGAAGCGAGGCCCGCATTTTCCGTTTTGGCGCGATCGAACAAACCGGACCCGCACGTCAACGTTCTAGTCGCCCGCGGGCCCCGGAAGCCACACCAAAGGGATCCAAAAGGGACCTCTTTGGGACCCCCTTTGGACCCCTTTTTTGCGAAGCGAAAAATCGTAAGTCATTATTGCGTAATCACTTACAGATTTTCGGTCGGGCAGAATCACCTTATTGTATTTGCCGATCGATGTCCCGAGACTCGCGGGCGTGCGGTGGGCTGGGTTGGCTTAAGCCGGTCACGGGATTCGTGAGCCGCTGGCTCCTTTGTCCTTTCATTACCTTTATATAGACTCCAATGCTCATGCGTATCACATTCGTTTTAGCCGAGGCTGATTTGTCCGGAGGATGCCGGGTGATCTCGATCTACGCCCAGCGATTGCAATCAATGGGCCATAAGGTCACGGTGGTGTCGCGGCCCCCGCGTAAGCCGTCGCTGCGCGATCGCCTGCGGCACTGGGTCAAGGGCAAGCCGATCCCCGGCAATCGCAAGGTATGGCCGAGTTATTTTGACGACATCGGCGTGCAGCACCACAAGATCGAATCGCACCGGCCGGTGGTGGCTAGCGACGTGCCCGATGCCGATGTGGTGATTGCGACCTGGTGGGAGACGGCGGAGTGGGTGAGCCACTTTCCACCGAGCAAAGGGGCCAAGGCGTACTTCCTGCAGCACCTTGAAACGCACCTTGGCATGGATGCAGCACGTGTAGAAGCCACCTGGCGACTGCCGTTTCATAAGATCGTCATCGCCGAGTGGCTGGCCAAAGTGTCGCGCGAGCGGTTCGGCGACGGGAACTATTCGCTGGTGCCCAACAGCGTCGATTTCGGGCAATTCAGCGCGCCCGTTCGCGCTAAGCAGCCGGTGCCGACGGTCGGCCTGATGTACTCGCTGATTCCATTCAAAGGAGTGGATATCAGTTTGAAGGCAGTGGAGTTGGCGCGCCAGCAGATGCCGGAGTTGAAGCTGGTAACATTTGGCAATCGCCCGTCAGGCCCGCCATTGCTGCTGCCCGCCGGCACGCAGCACACCGTGCAGCCGGCTCAGGATCGGATCAAGGACATTTACAGCGCCTGCGACGTCTGGCTGGTCGCCAGCCGGTCGGAAGGGTTCGGGTTGCCGATCCTCGAAGCGATGGCCTGTCGCACGCCGGTGATCGCTACGCCCACCGGCGCGGCACCGGAACTGCTGGCGCCCGGTGGCGGGGCCATCGTGCCGCTCGACGACGCGCCGGCAATGGCCGCTGCGATCGTTCGGATATTAAGACTATCGGACGCTGCTTGGCGCGGCCTATCCGATCAGGCGTATCAGACCGCGACCAGCTATAGCTGGGACGATGCGACGGGGCGTTTTCTGCAAGCGCTGACGCGAAGTATCGAAAAGTCGCAAGCGCGCTCGGGCGAACAAGCGGTCGCGCGACCGGATAAGGCTTAGTTTGCCACTGGCGATCGCTCTTCGCTGGCTCGCTCGGCAAAGCAGAAAGCGAATATCGCTGCCAGGACTAGCCACACGGGCAACGGCAGCAGGATGAGCCGGGCTGTCGATCCGATTACAGGCAGATGAGCCAGATAGTCGGTGAAGATTTGGAGAGCGGCTGGATGGAGATACAGCACGAGGAGGACCATCACGGCCGTTACCCGGTACCAATGGCGCGGGCGTGGCGCGGTGGCCGGATCGAAAATCTGGCCGGCGCAATACACAAGAGGGAGCAGGAGAATCAGCGCGTCGGTCGTGCGATGATAGGTGAAAACCATGGTGAAGAGCGCGACGATACAGGCCGAGGCGGCGTCGGATAGCTTCCGGCCGATCACCTGCCACGCCACGAACGCGCCAACCAGTAGTGTAAGCGCGGCCTGAAACATGCGGAGAAACGACCGGTCGGTGACGCCAAAGCCGATCAGAAGGCGGTCGAAGCCGATGATGGTGGCTGCGTGGGGAGAACCAAGCGCGTCATTCATCTCTCCCGGTTTCGAGAGATTGCGGATGTTGGCCAGCATCTGGCCCAGGCGAGGCAGCAATTCGGCCGGCGGGCCACTTGCCAGGCACAACCCGACGACGACCAGGGTGGCGCTGGCCAATAGTTTCCAGTCCTTTTTCACCAGAAAAAGGAGCATAAATGGCAAGGCAGTCTGGGGCTTCATCGCAGCCAATGATGCGATCAGCCCCGCGAGAAGCGGCCGACCGCGGCCCTTAAGATAGAGCGCGCCGAACACGGACATGGCGACAACGGCAGTCAGTTGGCCCAGCCCCAGCGTAAAGTGACTGGCCATCGACAAGAGCGCGCAGACGCAGAGCAACGCCAGATCCGCTCGCGGAATTGATTGAGTATCGCCCGATGAATTCTCGCGAATGAACTTCGCAGCCACGGGGACCAGCAGCAGCGTGAGCAGCGTAGTAAGGACCGTCCAGATTCTTAGTGATGTCTCAAACGGCGGAAGCGCCAGCAGCCCAAAGATCGGCACGCAATTGGGCGGGGACAGCATCGACTGCCCCTTGTTGACCGACCCGTCGCCATAAAGATAGGGATTTTCGCCGGCCAGCCAGGCTTTGCCGTCGTTCCAGAACTTCAGGTAATCGGCACCCAGTGGCAGCGTCCAGGCGGCGACCGCGAATCCGAGCAGGGCAACGGCAACGGCAGTCCAGATCAGTCCGCGCGATGGCTTCCAGCCCAGCAGGCGCGCCAGGACGAACGCGAACGAGACGCTTGCCGGAACCAGGTACGCGATATCCGCTGAAGATCGGCTGGCGAGGCTTGGCATAGGGGCATGGTAAGGAAGGCGACGAAATTGGCCAGCCGATCGCGGGCGGTGGTCGTTTGAGGGCATCGTGATGGGCCGACCGAATAGCAGCACTGGTATGCGAATGCTTACCGGACGTGAAGATTTTCCGTCGGCGAGAGTTGTGCGATCCCGACGGGCGCATGAGGCAATAAAATTCTGTCTATCAGGTCAAGTAGGACCGATTCACGGTGGTTTTCCCTCCGATTCCATGGGTATGAAGCAAACCACCCGACAGATTTTGCGGAAAGCCTGCCTCGAAACGCTCGAAGACCGCAAGCTGATGTCCACCGTGTCGTTCGTCGATGGCGTCCTCACCCTTCGCGGGGATACGGACCGGGGATCCAACTTCATCGTGGACTTCAAGAATAACGGCCAGGACATTAATGCTTATGTCACAGGCGCGTCCAGCCAAACCGTCGCCGCCGGCGCCGTTAAGTCCATCAAGATCGTCGGTGGCAATCTGGCCGACGGCGTGTATATCAATCCGAACATCGCCGTTGGCGCCGAAGTGAATACCGGCGCGGGCAACGACTACATTCGCACGGCCGCGGGCAGCGACCGCATCGACGCCGGCGCCGGCAACGACCGTGTGTATGGCCGTAGCGGAAACGACACGATCATCGGGGGTGAAGGCGACGACACGCTCTGCGGTGACGACGGCGACGACCTTATCGAGGCATCGGCCGGCGGCAACGCAATCTATGGCGGAGGGGGAGATGACGTCCTCATCGGCGGCACTGGCTTGGACCAGATGTATGGCGAAGCCGGCAACGACAAGATCGTCGGCGGAAACAGCGCCGACATGATCCGTGGCGGAACCGGCAACGACACGCTGGAATCAGGCGGGGGCAGCGGCAATACACTGATGGGCGATAGTGGCGACGACCTGCTCGTGGGCACGCCTGCGGTGGATAATCTGCAAGGCGGCACGGGGAACAATACCGTTGTTATGGCTCCGGTTGACTCCACCCCCACTGGGGAACCGGCACCCAAGCCCGTGGTTGACGGTCCCACCGGACCGGCCACGCCAATTCCGAGTACGCCGGCCACGCCGATTACTCCCACGACACCTGTCCCCCCCACCGTCCCGACGACACCGACCGTGCCCACGACACCCGTGACGCCCGTCGTTCCAAGCACGCCGGCCGACGCGACCGCGCCAACGCCGGTCATCAGCACCATCCGCGAAACCGTGATGGCCGGCCAAGCGTTCCACGTGCAGGCCATGAATTCCACCTTCGGCTACGGCACCGAAGTCGAAGCGAAAATCGAATGGAACTTCGGCGATGCCCAGGGCAAATATAACCAACTGTCCGGATTCAATGCCGCGCACGTTTACGATCAGGCCGGCAGCTACACGATCGTGATGAAGATTACGAACAAAGCTGGATTGACGGCTACGCAGTCCCTGAGCGTGAACATCGCCGCCGACACCCGCAAAGTGATCTACGTCGATCCGGCGGGGAATGACGCGGCCACCGGCTTGTCGCCCGACGACGCCGTCCGCAGCGTCGCCAGGGTCAATCAACTGATTACCGACAACACCCGCGTGGTCTTCAAACGCGGCAAGACTTACGACATCCCTAGTTCCACCGGCGGGCTGTACATCAACGGCAATAACGTCGTGATCGACGCCTACGGCACCGGCGAAGCCCCAATCCTCCGCCGCACGGGCCTGGCCGACGCCGGATACCTCGTCACCTTTGGCGACATTAAAGATGTCATTATCGAAAACCTGACTTTCTCGTCGATCATTACGACCGACGCCAATCGCACGTACCGGCCCACTGTCCTGAGCGCCCGCGGGACCAACATCGCGATGCGCAACTGCACGGTTCATAACATCGATACGGTGGTCTCGACAGTCCGCAACCCCAACGGCACGCTGGTGCAGGACATCAACTCGCCGGACATTACCGGCATGTCGGGCTACCTGGTTTGGCTCGAGAGCAACGACGTCGTGATCCTCGGCAACAAGGTCGCCAATTCAAGCCGCGAACACGTGGTCCGCTCCAGCAGCAACAAAACGACGCGCGTGTTGATCGCCGAGAACGATTTCACCAATCTCGACAGAATGAGCGTCGATGGTGGCGACCAGTCCAAAACCACAATCAACATCCGCGCCGGCAGCCTGGTCTATATCACGGGCAACAAGCTCAATGACGGCGCGGTGGGCTTTGGTCCGACGATTTTCATGACCAACGACTACACCGCAACGTCGATCGTGGTGGAGAGCAACTTCATCCATAATGGCGCGTTGCAAGTCAGCCCGGGCACGTTCAACTTCATGGCCCGGAACAACGTGCTGGACATCGTGGGCACCGAACAGATCGGCCTGACTCCGAGCAGCACCAAGATGCCTGGACGCACTTCGGCCAACTGGACGTTTGAGAACAACACCGGCATCAACATGAGTACCTCCGGCAAGTTCATCAAAATCTACAGCAACAGCGCTCAGCCGGGGTTGATCACCGTGGCCAACAACGTCTTCATCGCGCCGGGCTTGCAAAGCGGCACCGCCATCGATGTTCATGCCGGCATGAGCGTCTTCAAGAGCATCACGCACAATGTGTGGCCCAGCAGCGCGACTACCCCGCGACTCAACTTTGTCAACGACGTGCAGTTCACCGTCGCGCAGTGGGAAGCTACCGACGAAGTGGTGGACGACGTGTATATGCAGATTGGAATTAATAACGGGTATGGAGTGACCCTTGCGAACTTCACCGCCGGCGCGTTGCTGGCCGCGTGATCGGAATCCCTTAACAAGGAGGTTTTTTCAAAGCCCGCAGGCTGAAACAGGCCCGCGGGCTTTTTTTCTCGGCAATGCCGCGACGGCCAGGAGTTTCCATCCCTCGGCTCGGTGCGGCTGGCAGGCAATCGCCTTGAGTCCGTAGATGAATGAGGTGCGCCGTTGGCTAAGAAAGTAGGCCGACCAGCCATAAGACAGAAAGTGCTCGTATCGCCGCACGCGAGTTCTGCCCGCCCGCCAGGGCGTTTCTGCCGTAAAGGGTACACACAGGCCCCGGCGCTGATTGGCTTCCTGACAGGCCAGACGCGCCCGGTCACGCTGAAGCGCCCCGTTTACTTCGCTGATCGAATCGGGCCGCAAGCGATAGTGCAGCACGACCTCCGGAACGTTGGAAAGCCGGCCACGCTCGCCAAGCCGCAGCCACAGGTCAAGGTCTTCAGCCGGCCAAAATTCCTGGCGATATCCGCCGAGGGCCATGACAGGCTCGCGTCGGAACATGCTGGCGGGGTGACAGATTCCGGCATGGCCGGCCAGCAGCAGGGCCTGTAATTCGGCATCCTCCACCGGCGATTCTACTCGACGGATGATTCTATCGGCGGTATCGATAATGCAGTGAAAACCCCCGACGCAGACTAAATCAGGCTCTTTTTCAAAGATCGCCACCTGCAACCCGAGGCGCTCGGGCATCGCTACGTCGTCGGCATCCATCCGCGCGATTAAAGGCGCGCTCGCCAGCGCAAGCCCCCGATTAAGCGTCGGCACAAGGCCCATGTTGGCCTGCGAGACAAGCCGAATTCGAGAATCCTGCCGGCTGAGATCAAGGAGAATCGCGCTCGATCCGTCGGTCGATCCGTCATCCAAAATAATCAGCTCGAAGTCGGTGAAAGTCTGGCTGAGAATGCTTTCGACCGTCCTGCGGACGTAGCGCTTACAGTTATAGACCGGCAGCACGACTGACACCGCGAAACCGGAATGACTCTTTGCACGATCCATGACAAATTCCAAGATATCCTGCCGAGTTTAACCGGCGGACGCACGCGACGCCAAACGATCCTTCAGGGCCGCGTAAGCCGCCCGGCCGGAATCGCGCTGGCTCCTCGCCGCTTCCAACAAACCCGGTTTAAGTTCCCTGGCCGATGCCCAGGCGTCGTCAAGTGCCTGCTGCAATTGGCCGGCAAAGTCTGGCCGATCCGACGACACCACAAAACAGCCCCGTCCAAACAAGGCGGCCAAGCCTTCGAACTTCCCCCGATAATAACTCGACTTCAATATGCAGACAGCGGGGATTCCCTGACTCAATGCAAAAACTCCGGCATGGTAAGAACCCGTCAGGATCACCCGGCAACGGGCGATCTGCTGGCAAATTTCTTCGACCGACGTGATCGACGCCCCGCCGTCAGAATTGTCGTCAATACCCTTCAATATCGCGCGGATCGATCGGGCGTCGGACTCTTTTTCGTAGCGCGAGATCGGCACGGGAACCAGTTCGGCGCGTTGGGCCTTATGCAGCCGCTGAATCGCCGCCCGCACCGTCGAGACCGTGCTTTCGTCCAGAGTCGAATAGTCCGACAATCGCAGATTGACTCCGATACCCTTGCCTAATGGCCCCGCGGAAGCGTCGTCTCTGTACGCCAATTCGATGGCATCGTCGCCGGTGGTTACGACACGATCCAGAGGGACGTTCATCGATCGGAGCAGCGGCGTCGCTTGCCGGTCCTCTCGTAAAGCCAGGAGGATGGTGCCCGCCATGCTCTGTTGAAACTTTTTTTGTAGGATCGGACTGACGAGCGGGCCGAGACCCTGGCCCATCATAGCGACGGGCACGCCCAGTCGTGTCGCCAGCCTCGTAGTCTCTAGCACCCGATCGGCCACCTGCGGAAAGGCATCGGTAAGATATCCCCCGCCGGTCAGCAGCAGCAGATCGGCCCCGGCAAGCGCATCGAGGAAATAATCGAATGAGGCCAGACTCACCCCGCGGCGTTGAAGCCTGCGCGCGATGCGCGTTCGCGACTTTCGGGCAAATCGAACGCGCATGTCGCTCTCAAACTGATCGAGCCAGGGCCGAATCCGTTGCGGAAAAAGTTGATGTAGCCCTCCGAACAGGTTCCGGTCCTGCAGCCAAAGCAGCCGGCCGTCGGGCACGAGCGGGCGAACCTTGGGGCACAATACGGCCAAGCGATCGGGCGCGAATGTAAAGACCTCGATCGTCGCCTCCGGCCACAGCGCCAGCAACCGATCCACCCCGACGCGCAACATCGCGTCGTCGCCGAAATTCAGCAGGTCATACGAGCTGTTGTCAACGAGGATGCGCATCGGTGCCGACAGACATCCTAGTCTGACGAGCAAGGAAATAAATGACGAAATGCGCCCCCGACGGAACCGACGAGTTGATATTTTCAGGCGCAAAGTTTGAACGCGCCCACGCTGCCCTCTACCAGGGCCTCGATCGACCCGATCAGTTCCGAGCGGTCCACGAACATTCCCCACCCTGCGGTTTTGCCCGGCGGGTGCATGTTTAGCCAGATGCGGTTTCCCTCGCGGCGGAGGTCGAGTTGGCGTTCCCAGCCGCAGACGGTCTTGCCGTCGAGCGTCGTTCCGCGAACAAAACCACGGGCCTGCGATGCCGGGAGGACATCGGTACTGATTGTCTCAGGCGCCGCTGGGCGGCCCAGAGGCGGCAGCGCCTGGCGGACGGGAATCGGCGTTTCCGAAGGCTGATGAACGGGCATTATTCGTCGCGCACCAACACGGAAGTCGCTATGCCCTTCGGCCTCACAATGCACGACGGTGAACTTCAGCGGGATTCGTCCGCCGTCGCGTGCGATCAGGTTCAGAACGAATTCCTGCCCCGGCGCCAGGCGTGATCTGGCGGTGAAGCCAACGCCGGTTGCGCTGTAGTCCTGCAACTGCCCGCTCGCCGACTCGGCTTGCCCGGTTTGGCCGGCGTGAATGACGATCGGCCGGCGCATCGTGTAGCGGTGGGCGCGACGACCTTCGGAAGTGCTTCGTTGCGGGGCAATAGACAAGCGGCGACTCATACCTTTGCTCATCGGTCGATCCGCCAAGGGGATTTACGAACGGATCATTCTGCGCATCGGGAAAAATGGGCTTGAATTACTTCCTGATTCCAATAAACATTGTTCTATCCTTCACAATCGTTAGAAGTGTTTCAGAGTCACATCGTGCCAAACTTCACAACCCTCCCGTCGGGGAAGTTGGAATCGCCGGTTCGTGCCAAACATCACAAGCCTCAATCGCTGGTACATCTGCGAAAACCCGACGGCACGCCCTTTGCCTCGGTTTTGTAAATTTGCCCCAGTTAATCGACCGACTATACTCGCCCGACCAAACGGAGGCCCCAACGCCATGGATCAGTCCGCGCTTGCCAATGCGTCGCAAACCAACCCCACCACAGCCGGTTTGGCTCCCCGGAGCAAATCGGTGCAGACGCTCCCCAGCGTGACCATCCGCCTGGCCGGTGATAGCGGGGACGGAATGCAATTGGTCGGCACGCAATTTTCCGATACGTCCGCGCGCCTCGGGAACGACATCTGTACTCTTCCAGACTACCCCTCGGAGATTCGAGCCCCCGCCGGCACCATGGCCGGAGTCAGCGGGTATCAGATTCAGCTTGCGGCCGACGACATCTTCACGCCCGGCGACGACGTGGACACCCTCATCGCCATGAACCCTGCCGCCCTTCGCGCGAACCTCAAATCAGTCCGGCCCGGGGGATATGTCATCGTCAACGAAGACGCGTTTTCGGCCAATGATCTCAAAAAGGCCGGCTATGCCGAAAATCCACTCGACGGCGAAGCGCTCGGCAAATTCCGGCTGGTGAAAGTGCCGGTGGATCGCATGAATGCGCGGGCCCTGAAGGATTCGGGACTGAACCCCAAGCAAATCGACCGCTGTAAAAATTTCTTTGCGCTCGGGCTGGTCTGCTGGCTCTACGATCGACCCCTCGAACCAACCATCGCCTATATCGAAAGTAAATTCGGGACGAAGATGCCTGCGGTGGCTGCGGCCAATATCAAGGTGCTCAAGGCCGGCTGGAGTTTCGGGGAAACGTACGAATTTTTTCCCATCCAGTATCAGGTCGAGAAAGCCCAACTTCCGCCTGGGAAATATCGCAAGGTCACAGGGAATGAGGCCATTGCGCTAGGCCTTGTTACCGCCGCCCGCCTGGCCGGCAAGGAACTCTTCTACGGCAGTTACCCAATCACCCCCGCGACCGACATCCTGCACTCCCTGGCCGAAATCAAGCACATGGGCGTCGTCACATTTCAAGCCGAGGATGAAATCGCCGGGATCGGCTCGGCCATCGGCGCAGCGTTCGGCGGAGCTTTGGCCGCGACCGGCACAAGCGGACCCGGCATGGCGTTAAAGACCGAGGCCATCGGCCTGGCGGTCATGACCGAGCTTCCACTGGTCATCATCAACGTGCAGCGGGGTGGACCGAGCACCGGCCTGCCCACCAAAACCGAGCAATCCGACCTCTTCCAGGCCGTTCTGGGTCGCAACGGCGAATGCCCCGTCCCCGTGCTGGCTGCCACCGGCCCGGCCGACTGTTTCAACGCCGCCTACGAAGCCTCCGTCCTGGCGATGAAGTACATGACGCCAGTCATCGTTCTCAGTGACGGCTACATCGGAAACAGCGCTGAACCTTGGCGCATCCCCTCGGCGGCAGACATGCCACCCATCGTGGTGGAACACCCCACCGGCCCCAATTCGCCCGAAGGGTTTCGTCCGTATCAGCGGGACGAAAACGGTTCCCGGCCCTGGGCCATTCCCGGCACGCCCGGGCTGGAACATCGAGTCGGCGGGCTTGAAAAATCCGACGGCTCCGGTGAACTCAGCCATGATCCGGTTAATCACGAAAAAATGGTGAAACTGCGAGCACAAAAAGTCGCCAACCTGCGACCGGTCGGGGCACCGTTTTACTGGACCGGCCCAGAAAAAGGCGATCTGCTCATCCTGGGCTGGGGCGGGACCTATGGTTCGCTCAAGGCCGCGACGCTCGACCTGCGAAAGGACGGACGGGCGGTATCACAGTGCCAGATCCGCTATATCAATCCCCTGCCCGAGCGGCTGGACGAACTGATGGCACAGTTCAAAACCGTGTTGATCCCGGAATTGAATCTCGGCCAACTCGCCATGCTCATCAAAGCCAACTACTCGGCGAAGGTCGTGACCTATGCCAAAGTTCGCGGACAGCCATTCACCGTCAGTGAAATCGTCCAGGCAGCTAAAGCGTATCTGATTTGATTTGCCGGTCGTTCATCGCAACGCACGAGGCGTTTTTTTTGTTTGTCTAAGGAGTCGTTTTCATGTCCACCCTCACCATTCCCCTGCCCGAGTTCAAGCCTGCGGACTTCGCTTCGGACCAGGAGGTGCGCTGGTGTCCCGGCTGCGGGGATTATTCGATCCTGGCCCAGACGCGCAAGGTGCTGGCCAAGCTGGGCTGCGCCCCACACAACACGGTGTTCATCTCGGGCATTGGGTGCTCCAGCCGGTTTCCCTATTACATGAACACCTACGGGTTTCATTCCATCCACGGCCGCGCGCCCACTTTCGCTACCGGATTAAAACTGGCACGGCCCGAACTGAATGTCTGGATCGCCACCGGCGATGGTGACGGGCTTTCCATTGGCGGCAATCATCTGCTGCATATCATCCGCAGAAATCCCAATATCAAAATCCTGCTGTTCAACAACAAGATTTATGGCCTGACCAAGGGTCAATATTCGCCCACCAGCGAAAAGGGAAAAAAGACCAAGAGCAGCCCGATGGGCACACTCGACAACCCCCTCCGGCCACTCACGTTTGCCCTGGGCGCCGGGGCCACCTTCGCGGCCCGGGCGATGGCAACCGACGTCAAGCACCTTGAATACGTCCTTGAGCGTGCGGCGCGTCATAATGGAACTGCACTGGTGGAAATCGATCAGAACTGCCTGATTTTCAACGACGGGGCCTTCGAGCCCCTCTCGGCGAAAGAGACGAAAAACGACACCACGCTCATGGTCGAACACGGCAAGCCGCTGCTGTTCGGGAAGAACTTGGACAAGGGCATTCGCCTGAATGGCCTGGAACCGGAGGTCGCCAAGGGTGACGCACCCGGCATTTTGGTACACGATGAAAAATCCCCCTCGGCCACGCTGGCATTTATGCTGAGCAATCTGGCTCAGCCGGAATTCCCCGAGCCGTTCGGCGTTCTTCGCGCCATCGAAGCCGACACGCTCGATCAACTCACCCGCGAGCAACTCGACCTGGCCAAAGCCAAACGCCCGGCCGACCTGCAAGCGGTGCTGGATGGTGGCGAGGCTTGGACTTTAAGCTGATCGGCATCGATGCCGTAGGAATCATTTTTGCGACAGGGCATCGGACTGGCGAACCACTTCGTCACCCGTCCACTGCTTGTCTTCGATCGCCACCGCCCGCCCGCGGGCCTTGGCCTGCCGGTTCACTAGATCGAGATGCGTTGTGAAGTATTGCAGGCTGTGTCCGCGAAACTGGCCGATATTTTCAAATCCATGCCGGGCCATAAACGCCAGCAGTTCCTGCTTCATCTGCCGGATGATCCCATAGCCATATTTCATCACGCCCGTACACACCTGCACGGTATCGGCGCCAAGTAAAATAAACTGCGCCGCGTCTTTGCCGCTTTCAATCCCGCCCAGCGCGCTGATCGATCGATCGGGAAAACGGTCGCGCCGGACTTCGGCACACTCTTTGACCATCCGCAAAGCGATTGGCCGGATGGCGATGCTCGAATATCCGCCGGGGGTGGAATATCCCTCAACTGTCGGCTCGGGCCGGAGCGTTTCCAGATCGACCCCGAGCACGCACAGAATCGTGTTGATGGCGCTCAGGCCCTCGCAGCCACCCGACAAAGCCGCCGCGGCGCCGTCGGCAATGCTCGTCACGTTCGGCGTGAGCTTCGCCCAGACTGGCACCTTCGCCACCGCGTTCACCCACGAACACACCTCTTGCATGATCGCAGGCTCCTGGCCCATCGCCGAACCCATCGCCCGTTCGGTCAATCCGTGCGGGCACGAAAAATTCAGTTCCAGCCCCGCCACCCCCGTCGCCTGCACGCGCTCGACGATCTCGCACCACCGATCCTTATGATATTCCTCCATCACCGAACCAATGACCACGCCGTCAGGGTACTTGTCTTTCAGCATCTTCAGTTCGTCCAGCCACACCTGAAAAGGCCGATCGCTGATAAGTTCGATGTTCTGCCATCCGATGATTTCATTGCTCTTCGGATCGCGCAAGCGCGCGTACCTTGGCGCAACATTCACCACCTTCGACGCGTCCAGACTCAGCGTCTTAATAACGACCGCGCCCCACCCCTCTTCCAGTGCTTTGCCCACCACGTTGGCATTGGTGCCCGGCGGGCCGGACCCGATGATGAACGGGTTCTCCAGTTTGATGCCGTTAACGGTTGTTGCCAGAGTCGCCATGACTTTTTTCAAACTTCCTTCGATCGGTCCCACTCGCCTCAACCGGCGGCGCAAACTCCGCGCTTCAAGAATTGCCCGTCACCGGGCTTTCCCACATATTTTCCATTTTGCACGACCAATTTCCCTCGACTGAAAACCGTTTCCACCACGCCCTTAATCTTCATGCCTTCGTACAAATTATAGTCGCAATTCTGGGTCTGCGCTGACGCCCGCCGCACCTGCTCCTTTTCTGAATCGAAGATCACGATGTCGGCGTCCGACCCCGGCGCAATCGTCCCCTTCCGGGGAAACAGGCCAAACATTTTCGCGCTGGCGGTGCAACAGAGATCGACCCATTGATTCAGGCTAAAACCGCGCTGAACCACCGCGCCGTGATGGATCATTGCCAGGCGGTCTTCCACCCCTGGCCCGCCATTAGGAATTTTCGTGAAACTCTCCCGGCCCAATTCCTTCTGGCCATAGTAATTAAACGGACAGTGGTCCGTGCTGACTTCCTGCAGGTGGCCCAGCCGCAGGCCGCGCCATAGCGGCTCGATATTTTCCTTGCCCACGAGTGGCGGAGTAAAGACGTATTTCGCGCCCTCGAAACCGGGTTTGTCGTAATAGCTGTCGTCCAGAAAAAGGTACTGCGTACAGGTTTCACCGAACGCCCGCACCCCGCGGTCGCGGGCCCGTGTCAATTCTTCCAGCGCCGCAGCGCACGATACATGCACAATGAAGACCGGCGCACCGGCCACTTCGGCCACGCGGCAGGCCCGGGCCACGCCGTCGGCCTGCATGGCCGGCGGGCGCGATAGCGCATGATACTTCGGCGCAACCTTGCCGGCCCCCACCAGCGCCTGCACCATCTCGGCAATGGCGCTGCCGTTTTCGGCATGAACCATCGTCAAGCCGCCGGCATCCCCAGCCGCCTGCATCACCCGAAACATCGTCCCATCGTCCACCATCAGCACGCCCGGATACGCCAGGAATAATTTGAAGCTGGTAATGCCCTGGCTCATCACGCTGACCAGTTCCGCCCGCTGACGCGATTCGTATTGGGTAATCGCCAGATGAAATCCATAATCGATCGCGCACTTGCCCGCGGCCTTGGCGTGCCAAAGGTCCAGGGTCTGACTGAAACTCTGGTCCTTGCCCTGCAGCGCAAAATCAATGACCGACGTGGTGCCCCCCACCGCTGCGGCAATCGTGCCCGACTGAAAATCGTCACTCGACACCGTTCCACCAAACGGCATGTCCAGATGCACGTGTGGATCAACCGCGCCGGGGATGACCAACTTCCCGGCGGCGTCGATGACCTGATCGACCCTTCCGGAAAGATTCCGGCCCACTTGCAGAACGACCTGGCCGTCAATCAACACGTCGCCGATAAAATCATCCGTTGCGTTTATCACTCGACCGTTTTTGATGAGCGTTGTCATGAATTTCGTCCACGAACTTTCCGCCTTGGAACCTAGGGCTTTCGATAATAAACCCACGGGGCGGAGGTGGAGCCGGTTGCCAGCGAGCCGACAGCTCGGCCGGAACCGTTTACGCCTGAGTTGGTGATGCCGATGATGGAGTAATCGGTATTCACCATGATCACCCCCACCCCACCGTCTTTCAGGCTGACAGATTCAGCGAAGTCCGGGCGATAGGTATCTGATTTCATCACTCCGCCGGCGCTGGTTTCCTTGCTCATAAAGGCCTGGCGACCGACATTGTCGGTAAGGTTCAACGGCGTCGACCACTTGCCATCACCGGTGCTGGTGCTGACATACAGATCGACATCGTCCGGTGCCCATCCGCCTTTTTGCGAGAGTGCAACCGTGACGGCCATCTTTCCGTCGGGCAGTTGCGTCGCCTGCCAGTCGGACACCTTGCCTGGCGCTTTATCAGGCGCAACCACATCCGTCGGCTCGCCGAGCACGCCGCCGTCGATCGGGTAATCGCGAACGCACTCCTTTTCACTATGCACGGGCATGCGAATGACGTGCTCTTTGCCGTGCGCGTCAACCAGCAGCGTCACGGGGTTGTTAAAGTTATTCGTGTGATTGGCTTCGCCGATTTGCTTAAGCACTTTCCCGTCGTAGTACATGAGCGGGGGGTCACCAGAATTTCCTGCCTGGTCGCGAGGGAACGGATAGCGTTCGGCGACGAAATGCGGCGCCCCGGTGGCGTCGATGAAGCCGCGCAAGTCCCACAAGCCTTCGCGCTTCGGGGCGGTGTCGTCGTATGACATCGAAGCACCCTTAGCGCGTGCGGCATCCTGCTCCGCCTGTGTGGGGATGGGCTTGGGAGCGATCAGCACCTTGGTCGTCACCGTCGCGCCGTCCAGAACAGACTGGTTGAGCTGATTGGCATAGTTGGGATTCACCCCGCCTTGAGGCACCCAGTCGATGTCCTTGTTGCCCTGGTTCCAAATCACGTTGACCGCTCCGTCCGGCCCCCGGCCGGCGAACCAGGATACGGAGGGCGCGTGCTTGTCACAAAAGCGGATGATCTTCGACCACGATGCACCGTCGAGACAACGATAGGCGACTATCCCGCAGGTGTACCCGCCGGGACCGTCCAAAGTGTCAGACGCGGCGGTGATGTACTTCCAAATCGCGTAGACCCGGCCCTTGCCGTCGATCATCATCCGGCAATAGTACGACGAAAGACCGGATTCGTCATCGCTCAGGTTTTTCGGCTCGGTCCAAGTTGTTCCGCCGTCTTTGCTGGCGCGATAGAACAAGTACGCGGGCTTGCCCGCAGCGGCGCGGTCGGTAAAGATCGCGTGCAGCGTGCCGTCGCTCGCGCTGGCAATTGAGCAGTATTGCGACCCGCCATATTGGGACAGCTTCACGAGCTTGTCGGCTTTTTTCGGCGGTTCGGTCGCCTGGGCCTGCGGTGATGATGAAGACGAACCGTCCGATGGCTGGTCCTTATCACTTTTTCCACAACCATTCAGAAGCAGCGTGATGGCAAACCCGGCGATGATGAATCTCGAATAGTTCATTGAATCTCCTTGTTAAGCAGACGCGACACTCAAGCCCGCGTCCAGCGCATTACAGAGAATATCCACTTCTTCCTTGCTCGAATTAAGCATCATGCCCATTCGTATGACATTTCCATACACCCCGCCTTTACCGATCAGCACTCCGCCTTTCTTGGTTTCCTCAAAAACGCGCAGCGTCGCCTGGGGGTTCGGCTCTTTGGTTTTGCGGTCCTTCACCAGTTCAATCGCCTGCATCATGCCCATTCCGCGGGCGTCGCCGACGATCTGGTACTTCTCGTGAAGCATTTTGAAACGCTCACCCAGATAGGCCCCCACCTCGGCACAGTTGTGCAGCAATTTCTCTTCTTCGATGACTTTAAGGGTGGCATTTGCCGCGGCCATGCTGACCGGGTTTCCCCCGAAGGTGGCGAAGCTGACGCCGGGGAACTTGTCAGCCACTTCCGCGGTTGCCATGGTGACTGCCACCGGCGCGCCGTTGCCCATGCCTTTGGCCGAAGTGAGCAGGTCGGGCTGGGCGTTGAAGTGTTCGATGCCGAACCACTTGCCACCGGTGCGGCCCCAGGCGGTTTGAACTTCATCGGCGATGAACAGCCCGCCATATTTGCGGGCGATGCCCGTAGCCACTTCAAAGTAACCCTTGGGCGGGACAATAAACCCACCGGAGCCGATGATCGTCTCGGCCATGAAGCCGGCGATCTCCCCGCCGGTTTCGGTCAGGATCAATTCCTCCAAATCGTGCGCACATTCCAGCCCGCAAGTTTCGGGCTTGGCATGAAACGGGCACCGATAGCAATACGGCGCATGGGCGTGCTTGATTCCCGCCACCGGAAGCGGAATCCGCTTCCAGTTGCTTTGTCCGCAGCTGGCGAGCGTTTGCAGACTTCGCCCGGCGTAACTGTGACGAAGGGTGATGATGTCCATCCGGCCGGTGGCCGCGCGGGCGGCGTTCATGGCCGTCTCGTTCGCCTCAGTTCCGCTGCTCGTAAAGAACGATTTCTCGAGTTTCCCCGGGGCGATCTCCGCCAGCTTTGCTGCCAGCAATCCCTGCTGCCGACTTGCATAAAGGGTAGACGTGTGGCTGATCTTGTTGACCTGCTCGACGACCGCGTTCACCACCGTCGGATGGGCATGGCCGACGCTGACCGTCAGCACCCCGCCGAAGCAGTCGAGGTATTTGTTCCCCCCTTCATCCCACACCCAGGCTCCGCGGCCATGATCCAGCGCGATCGGCTCGTCGTAATACATCGAAACAACAGGAAACAGATGCGTCTTGTGCAACGAAATGGTCTCAGACTGTGTCATTGTGCCACCGGCAAAGTGCAGAAGTATACCAGCTTTCCCCACACGCCGCCCGGCAGCAAAAGATTACGGATGGCACGGAGGGAGATTGAGAGGTGCCAGAGGGAAGAGCCTCCATCTACCGAGCGGACAACGCCGCATCACTCTTTGATCGTGAAGATCGTATTGAGCCGGGCGATTTCGAGCAGGCCTTTAACGCGAGGCTGGAGGTGCGTCAGCGCCACTGATCCGCCCAGCTTTCGCAGGCGCTGCAGGGCTTCGACCATGACCGCGATTGCGCTGCTGTCCATGTAGGGAACGTTGGACAGATCAAGAGTCAGATTCTTCGCGGCGGTTTTCTGGAGAATGTCGAGCAGTTCGGTGCGCAGTTCGGGGCTGGTATGCAGATCGATCTCGCCGGCGATGGTGCAGAAAACCTCCGAGCCTTCCTGTCGGGCCTCACGGATCAGATCACTGCTGGTGTTGATTGTCGGCATCGGATTCAGGCCTTTTTCTTCTGCATTTCCAGCAACATGCCATCGGGCTGAGGGGTGAAGCGCACCACGTCCACCAGCGACCGCAGGCAGATCATTCCCAGTCCCCCGGGCTGGGTCGGGTCTTTGGGCCGCGCCGGCAAGCTGGCGGGGTTCACGCCATTGCCCCAATCGCGTATCGATAATTTTACGCCGTCGGGCAACCGCTGTGCCGTCACCCGGATCGGTTGATCGGTCACTCCACTGTACGCATGACGCATGATGTTGGCCAGCGCTTCATTGGCGCAGAGGCCAAGATCATTGCAGGCGCTGCCGCTCAATCCACAGGTCCGGGCGAAGGCTTCAACCCGCTTGCGGCTGTCGGATAATTGGGCAGGGTCGGAGCAGAGTTGCCACTCCAGAAGGTCGTCCGGAGAAGGTGAAACAGAACGCGACATCATTTCGGCAGCCACTCTTGCCAGCGCTGGATGGCGGGCCTTCGGGCCAGCGCGTCGTCGTAGTAATGATAGTCAAAAGTCTGGCCGGTGATGCGCCGCAGGCCTTCAATGGCATAGAACCTGACCGCAGGGTCGTCATCGTCAAGGTCTTTGATGAGCTGCGGGGCGTCGGAGAGTGTTTTCTCCGATACGTCGCGCTTGATCGCCGGAACCTTAGCGCGGAGGTCGGGGTTGGAGACATTGACGAGGCCGATGTCGTCGCCGCAACCGGCCAGACACAGAACACAGATAAGCCAGGACCATCGGGACATTGTGAAAGCTATCGGCCGACAAGCGGAAGAGAGTTGAACCGGGCCGGCCGGCTAGTAACAAAGAACCAACCAATGCAAACGCCCGTGCCCGGTAAAAACCGGTACGGGCGCTATAAAAGTACGGCGAATCCGAAAATGCCGTGTGGGAGCGGTTCAGTCAAACCCTTAGTAAAAAGGGGGTGATCATCGAACGGGAGCAAGCTCCTGTTTTTTCCCGAGCGTCCGGATCCCGACACTAGGATTGGTCGGAGTACAAACGACCAATCCTGCGGGCTTGCGTCTTCTCGGCGAATGATCCCCAGGGGTTGCTTATCGGTTTAACCAAATAAGTACTCCCAAGCTCGCACATCTCAGACTTACCGTACCTCGATACTATCGGCGCTTCTTCACTCAGGCAAATACAAAATGGCCCCGACGGGAAATCAGCCCTTATCGCGCTGGCGTAAGCTCGCCACGCTTCTGCTTGATCTTTGCCATCAGGCCATGAAATGGCTCTGCGAACTTCGCAGTGCCTTCTTCCATCAGTCGCTGTTCCAGCTTCCCCTGATCCAGCGCTTTCTCGATCTCGTCGAGGATTGCCTTGGGCGGGAGTTGATCGATCTGACGGGTGTAGGTCTTGCCGAGTTGTTCCACCGCGTCGTTCGTGGCCGGCGGATTGGTCTGGATGTCAGACCCGGCCAGGGCCGCGACATATTTGTCCGGAGGGTCGGTCGGCGTTTTCACACCCGTTGACGCAAAGACCATCTCCTGCTGAAGTCGCAACTTCTTGTCTG
>JBBQSU010000051.1:0-22687 GCA_038234815.1 Tepidisphaerales bacterium
CGTATCCAAAGTTGCGGGGTTGGATCGATCGAAAAATTCGGACCCGAGCTTCCACTGTCTGGACCCCACCGAAACCCCATTAGCAACCCAAAAAGAGCCTATCGGGACCCCTTTGGGACCCCCTTTGGACCCCCTTTTCACGGAACGAAAATACCGTAACTTAATGTTTTACAATGGGTTATCCATTTCAGACGGTGCCAAATCAGCTTTATCGCCTTCCCGAAAATATGTCCCGGGGTGTTCGGGCGGGCTTTCGTACTTGACGCGGGTGGTGTGCCGGGTTGGATCGGTGCGACCACGGGCCGGACGCTTGTGCCGCTGGATCCACCAACACCCACGAAATATGGCCATGCCCAACGTCTTCGGGCGCGGGTCATTCGATTGGCCTTTTGACCAGCACTGCGTATGCTATGCCCCTTTCAACCAAGGACACCAAGGGATGGATCGAATCAGCTATTATTGGCGTAACGCAACGACAGAAGCAGTGGGTGAAAAGCACGGCGTATCCGAGGCGCAGCTCAAGCAGTTGGCCCCCACCATCAAGACCCTGACCAAGCAGATGGCCGACGACCGCAAGGCTGGCAAACTGCGTTTCCGCAATCTGCCTTACGAAGACGAGATGATCGACAGCGTGAAGAAGGAAGTGGAATACTTCCGCGATCGCTGCGAGGTCCTGATCGTGCTGGGCATTGGCGGCAGCGCCCTGGGGAACATCGCCCTGCAGAGCGCGCTGAATCCTTCGACGTACAACCTGATGAGCGACCGCACGCGGCCCGGTCCTCAGCTTTTCGTGCTGGACAATGTTGACCCGGACAACATCAAGGCGGTGGTGGATCTGATAACGCCGAAGATCAAGAAGACGATCGTCAATGTCATCAGCAAGAGTGGCGAGACGGCCGAGACCGCAGGACAGTTCATCTTGTTCCGCGACCTGCTGATGAGCAAGCTGGGGAAGAAATACAAGGACAACATCATCGCCACGACCGATCCGAAAGGCGGGACGCTGCGCGAGCATTGCAAAGCCGAGGGATATCGCACGCTGGAGGTTCCCGACGGCGTGGGCGGGCGATTCAGCGTGCTGAGCGCCGTGGGGCTGTTCAGCGCAGGCATGTGCGGGATTGATATCGAGGCGATCCTGGCCGGGGCAGCGGCGATGGACAAGCGCGTTAAAGAAGCCGACCTGCTGGCCAACCCTGCAGCGATGATCGCGGCCATTCACTTCCTGCTAAACCAGCGTGGCAAGAACATGAGCGTGATGATGCCCTACAGTAACGCGCTATATTTCCTGGCCGACTGGTACCGGCAGCTTTGGGCCGAATCCATCGGCAAGCGCGACGGCCTGAACAAGAAGGACGTGTACGCGGGGCAAACGCCGATCAAGGCGCTGGGCGCGACCGATCAGCACAGCCAGGTGCAGTTGTATCGTGAAGGCCCGAATGACAAAGTGTTGACCTTCCTTGAGGTGGAAAAGTTTTCGCAGAAAGTCACCATCCCAACCAGCATGAAGAACGTGGACACGCTGAAATATCTGGCGGATTCCAACTTTCAGACGCTGATCAATTCCGAAAAGCTGGGAACGGAATATGCCCTGCTGGAAAGCCAGCGGCCGACGACGACGGTGTTGTTTCCGCGGATTTCGGCCGAGACGGTGGGCCAGTTCATTTATCTGTATGAGGTGGCCACGAGCTACATGGGTGGCCTGCTGGAGATCAATACTTACGATCAACCTGCGGTGCAGTTGGGCAAGGATGCCACCTATGCCTTGATGGGAAAAGACGGCTTTGCGGAACTGGCGAAGAAGATTCAGCCGGTGGCCAAGCGGGATAAGAAATACCTGTTGTAATTGGGAATCTTATGGAATACGGCGTCATCATGGCGGGTGGATCGGGCACGCGGCTCTGGCCGTTGTCACGGGCGAATCAGCCCAAGCAGCTTTTGCCAGTGATCAAAGGCAAGAGCCTGCTGCAACTGTCTTACGAGCGCTTGCGTTCGCTTCTGCCCCCGGAGCGGATTTATGTTTGCACGGGTGCGGCCTGGGCCGACCGGGTCATCCAAAATCTGCCGGAAATGCCCCGGGAAAACGTGCTGGGGGAACCGACCGGCCGTGACACTGCCCATGCGGTGGGGTTTCCGGCAGCAGTGCTGCGCCGGCGCGATCCCGACGCGGTGATGGCGATCGTGACCGCCGATCACGTGATCGAACCGATCGAGACTTTTTCCAAGGCGCTGGGCACGGCGTTTCAGGTCGCCAAACAATACCCGGAGATGCTGGTCACGTTTGGCATCATCCCGACCTTCGGCCACACCGGGCTGGGCTATGTGCATCGTGGCGACGCCCTGCCTTTGGCAACGGCCGGCAACGGCGCGTTTAAGGTGCAGGCGTTTAAGGAAAAGCCGGACAAGCCCACCGCCGACCGGTATGTCGAATCGGGCCGGTACTACTGGAATTCGGGCATGTTCGTCTGGCGCTGCGACACCGTGCTGAACGAACTGAATTCGCATCTGCCCTTCAGCTATCAGGGACTCACCCAGATCGCCAACGCCTGGGGCGGGCCGGACCAAACCCGCGTGCTAAATGACATTTACCCCAAGCTTCCGCGCATCAGCATTGACTATGCCGTGATGGAACCGGCCAGCCAGGGCAAGGGCAAGGCCAGCGTGGCGGTGGTGGAGATGGACGTGGACTGGCTGGACGTGGGATCGTGGACGGCGCTGGCCGAAACGCTGGACATCGACGAACACAACAACGCCATCAGCGCCGCCCGGGTGGTCTACATGGATTCCGACGACAACATCATCTTCAGCACCGATCCGGGGCACCTGATTTCGCTGGCGGGCATCAGCGACATGATCGTCATCCACACGCCCGATGCCACGATGATCCTTCCCAAGAGCGAAGCGCAGCGGGTGAAAGACCTGGTGGGCAAGGTGAAGGAAAAATTCGGGACAGAATATCTGTAATGGCTGGCCTGAAAAGTGGGGCCGAGGAGAGCAGAATTGTCTGCTTTGAATAATTAGTTCGTCAATTGGCTGTGAACTGAACCATGCGCACGCTGGCCATTGATTACGGAACCCGGCGGGTGGGACTGGCCCTAAGCGACCAGGGCGGGAAATTCGCCACCCCGCTGGCCGTGCTGGAAGTGCATACACCTGCGCAAGCTGCGGAAATGGTGCTGAAGGTGGTTGGCGAGGAAGGCGTGGATCGCCTGGTGATTGGCCTGCCGCTGAACATGGACGGCAGCACTGGAGCGCAGGCGCAGGAAACGATCCGGTGGGCCGGGGAACTGGCCGAGGCGAGCGGCAAACGGGTGGTGTTTGTTGACGAGCGGCTCAGCAGTTTTGATGCCGAGCAAGGGCTGATCGCCCGCAAGCGCGCTGGGGAAAAAATCACCCGGCGGGGGAAAAAGTCGCGACTGGACGCGCTGGCGGCGGCGGCCTTCTTGCAGGAATTCCTCGACGGGAAATTGCCGGAAACGCCGGTGATCCCGCCGGGCCAAAGCTAGCCGGTGCTCTCAACTGCCCTGGAGCATCTTCATCGCACCGGCGCTGCGGAGCTGTTTGATCACTGGCTCGACCAGTGTGTTCCAGTCGGAGGAAACGTGATGCGCTGTAATGACCGGCGGACAACCATCGCGCGAGCCGACGACGCACGTCAGGCTCATTCGGCCATTGCCCCCCTGCGCCAGTGCGCCGATGGGGGAGTGGCAGTCGCCATTGAGCGCCAGCACGATCTGCCGTTCGATATCGACCGCGTGGTGGCTTTCGGGATCGTCCATCGATTTGAGAATCGATTTTGTTTCGACATCGGCGCTGCGGCATTGCAGCGCCAGCGCGCCTTGTGCCGGTGCCGGCAGCAGCACGGCAGGATCGATCGGTTTCATCACCTTAGCGTCGAACAACTTGGCCCGAATGGTTCCGGCCAGCGCGACTACCACGGCGTCAAACTCGCCATTGCGCAGCTTGCCGATGCGTGTATCGAGATTTCCGCGGACGGGCGCGATATCCAGGTCCGGGCGCGCGGCCAGAAGCTGGGCCCGCCGGCGCAAGCTGCCGGTTCCCACCCGCGCGTTCTTGGGCAGGCCGGCAACGGTGTCGATCCCTGCCAGGGTAATCAGCACGTCGCGCGCATCTTGTCGGGTGGGCACGCTGGCGATTTCAAGGCTCGACACGTCCACCAGCGGCATGGTCACGGGCACGTCCTTAAAACTATGGACGACAAAATCCACTGTCCCGGCAAGCATCGCTTGTTCAAGTTCCTTAGTAAACAGCCCTTTGCCGCCAAGCTCGTGCAACGGGCGGTCCAGCACGACGTCGCCGGTGGTTTTCATGACGTGCAGTTCAACCCTCAGCCCCGGGTGTCGTTGCATCAGTTGATCGGCCACCCACTGGCTCTGCATCCGTGCCAGCAAACTCCCGCGGGTGCCCAGGCGAAGTGTCTTTTGGTTTTCGCTCGACATACTCTGGATCATAACCCAAAACGGGCAAGATGCTCTAGAACCGAAGCAGCGTCGCGGGCAAGAATTGCTAGGCCTGTCCGGCCTTGCAAGGTTTCAGCAGCAGTGGCGTCATTACGATGCGTATCTGCCGATGGAAAACGCGGCGGTGATGGGCCGACCGTGAACGCGCATCAATCGGCGATCAGGCCGTCAGTTGCAAAACCGTGTTCGTCTGTAGACACTGCAAACCATGAAACCCGCGACGTTGATCCTTCGCACGGCCGGCACGAACTGCGACGCCGAAACCGCCCACGCCTTCGAACTGGCCGGGGCAATTACCGAATTCGTTCATATCAACCGTGTGTTGGAAAACCCCCGCGAGATGGACCGGTTTCAGATCCTGGCGCTGCCGGGTGGATTCAGCTATGGGGACGATATTGCCGCAGGCAAAATTCAAGGCAACCAAATTATGCACCACCTCCGCGAGGCGTTTCATCGCTTCGTCGATGCAGGCAAGCCGATCATCGGCATCTGCAATGGCTTTCAAGTGCTGGTCAAGACCGACCTCCTGCCCGGCCCGGCTGCCGGACTGAGCGGCCAAACCGCGACGCTGACGAACAACGATTCCGGCCGGTTCATCGACAAGTGGGTGAAGCTGGCGGCGAAGGGAACCAAGTGCGTCTGGACAAAAGGGATCGGCGAACTGGATCTGCCGATCGCGCATGGCGAAGGGAAGTTCGTGCCGTTTAACGAATCGGTTCGGCGGGCGCTGTGGGATGCGGGGCAAGTGGCGATGATCTATACGGGCGAAAACCCAAACGGCAGCACCGATGCCGTCGCCGGTGTTTGTGACGACTCGGGCCTGGTCTTTGGTCTCATGCCGCACCCCGAGCGGCACGTCACGCCGTTGCAGCACCCGGCCTGGACGAGCCTGAAGGAATTGCCCAGCCAAGGGGCAGGCCTGCGCGTGTTTCAAAACGCGGTCGCCCATGTGGTCGGGTGAGCGGCCGAGTGTCGCCGCTTCATGCCCGCAGGCACTTGGGCTCGCGGGTTCACAGATGCACACGGCGGGTGTAAACCCACCACTCGATCAGAAGCAACGGAAGTCCGCCGACCGCGATCAGCCACCACCAGAGTTCTAGTCGCGATTGCCCGCCGGTGCCGATCAGAGTCTGACCAATGCCGGCAGGCGCCGACGTCTGGGGCAGCAGGTTGCTTTCGTTGGCGTCCAGCAGATTGACGGCGAATTGTTCATACGACGGCACCGGCGGATCAAGCTTGTAGGTGCCGACGCGATCGAACGGCCCCAGCGCCACTTCGCCGATGGCGGGCACCGGATGCACCGTCGTGCCGGCCGGGCCGATCAGGCGAAGCTGCTTCAGGTCAGCCCCGCCGGCGCGCTCCAGCGCCGTTCGCGGAAGGCGCAGCGTCGCGCCAGGCTCGAAACTCTGCCGCACGTTCATCTCCGATCCGACGGCCAGGTATTGAACCGAGTTGTACATGAACACCGGGAAGCTCACGATGAGCGGCCAGGTGCTGGGCAGCAGATCAAACCCGACGACCAAGTGCGTGCGCGTGCCGTCGCGATACAACACCACCAGCGGGCCTGTGGTGCCGTCGATCAACACCTCGGCGTCGCTGGGCACGATCAGCCGCAACGGATCGCTGACGTACAGCTTGCTGAGACTGGAAACCCCGCGAAGGATGGGGTGATCGCGTTGCCAGTCCAGCACACCTGCGACGCCGACATCTGCCAGCATCTTGCCGTCACGCTGTTCGGCAGAGAGTTTCAGGCCCGGCGGGACAGTGCCGAAATAGATAAAGCTGCCGACTTGCGGAAGCGCCTTGGGCTGATAGCGATCGAAGAGAATCAGGTCGTAAGTGGTGCCCAGACCGGCTTCATATTTTGCAGGCGTGACGGTGGCCGGGTCTTTTAGACTGAGACTGCCAACGGCACGCTCTAGGAAATAATTGCCGTCGGTCACCAGCAACACGCTGAGCGTCTTAGGTGGCGGGACCACGACCAGTGCCGAATCGTCGGCCGCCAGGGCGTCACCGTCCTTGTTCATCTGCTCGACCATGATGACCGCCGACTGCGTGAGATCGAGCGTGAATTCCACGCTGTCGCGCGCGAATACGCCCGCCTGCTCGCTGGCTTGCCGCTCGGCTTCGGTCCAGCGGTCGGGCAGCAGCGTGGCCGCAGCGACGCTGCGCACCTGCCCGTCTACACTCATCTGCACGTCCGTACGTTTCACTTCGGGTCCGAAATTGGCCAGCCGGGCAAACACCTGCACCTGCGTGGGCCGCTCGTAATTGCGCTTGGCCGAAAGCCCGACGACCGCGAGGTTTGCGGTTTGATTCGAGCCGATTGGTTCAAACGTGAGATTGCCGACGAGGCTGAGGTCGTCCGTATCGAGCGCCCGGCCGTCCGAAAAGAGATGAACCTCGGGCTTGATATTGGACCGGAGTTGATCGGGATCAAACTTGGTCTGGGCATCGGCCAGTTGATAGGCCAGCTTCAAGCGGGTTCGCCGGTCGGTCGGCTCGATGGCGTCGATCTTTCGCTTGAGAAGCCCAACATCGGCGGTGAAGGGCTGGACGGTTTCGGCCGAGTCGTCAAATGCGATGACGGTGGCCGCAGCGTCGGTGCTCAGTCCGCTCACAAGATCTTTGGCGCGCCGCTTGGCTTCATCCAAACGGCTGCGGCCTTTTAAGTCCGGGTCGCGGGCCGACATCGACGCCGAGCGATCGATCAGCACGACTGTTAATTTGCCCGCCCGCCGGGCTACCCGGCTGACCGGCCGGGCAAAAGCCAGCAGCAGCGCCAGCAACAGCAAGAGCTGCATCAAGAGCAGCAGATTCCGACGCAGCCGTTGAAAAGGCGCGTTCACCTGCAAATCCTGAATCGCCTTTTTCCATAGCAGAGTTGAAGGGACATCAAACTCCCTTCGGCGCAGCTTGAGAAAATAGAGCAGCAGGAGCGCCGGCACCACAATGCCCGCAGCGATCATCGCCGGAATGGGATTCAACAGATTCGGCATCGCTATCGGTTCATGGGCTTAACCCAGTAACCCCCGTTCACGCAGATAGTTCAGGACCAGTGTTTCAAACGGCACGGCAGTGGACGTAAACAGATAAGTTCCTCCGCGGCGGGTGACGTAATCCTTCAGCGCCAGGCAATAGGCATTGAGGTTGGCTTTGTACTGTTTAATCAGCGGCTGGGTGATGCTTACCTCGGCGGTGTCGGCGTCTTCCATGTCCTTGAGTTTCAGATCGCCTTGCAAGTCGGGATCGATCTCCTGCGGGCTAAGCACCTGCACGCAGAAGAGATCATACTTTCCCGAAGCCACGTAGCGCAGGCCCGCTTCATAACCGCCTTTGTCGAAGAAATCAGACAGGACAATGCAGACGCCTTTTTGCCGGTGACCCAAGGCGAAGCGCTTGCAAGCCATGGCAAGATGGCTCGGGCCGGCCGGTTCGAGTTTGTTCAAAAAATCGAGCATCCCCGCCACGCGCCGCCGCCCGCGCAGTGCGCCGGTTTCAGCGACGATCGAATCACTCATCGCCGCCACCGTCACGCGGTTGTAGTTGACCAGCCCGATGTAACCCAGCGCAGCGGCCACGCGCTTCAGATACGTCGCCTTATGGGGATTGCCATAGTCACAGCTCTTGCTGACGTCCACCAAGACATACATCGCCAGGTCTTCCTCTTCGAGAAAAAGCTTGAGAAAAAGCTTGTCGAGCCGGGCGTAAATGCTCCAATCGATGAACCGCAGGTCGTCGCCGACAACATAATTGCGATAGTCAGCAAACTCTACCGACTGTCCCCGCTGCTTGCTCCGCCGCTCGCCTTTCAGTTTGCCAGCCAGAATCTTGCGAGACAAAACGTCAAGCTGATCCAGTCGGGCCATGAACGACGAGTCGAGCAATGAGGATTTTTCGGCGAGTTGGGTCATAGCGCAGGATTCACCCAGAGATCCCGAAGGGCCTGGAAAGGAAGAAGATTGAGATGACGCGCTGGGTCGATTCCACCAGGCCCGCACCCAGCTCTTTGCGAACTTGGATCGCCGCACTAGTTATTGCCCCTCTCAATTGCGCATCCATTAGCATTTTGTCTTCTCCGTGATCTCCCTGGGGGCTAAGCTCAAGCCAGAACCTCAACCCACCCGGGATGCTGCTTGCTGTTGATTGTGTCGCGGAGCTGTTCGGCGTGTTTCTTCGTTTTGACCAGGATGCGGAACTCCTCCCGGCCCTGCTTCCGGTTCCAGACGGCGTACACTCCGCCACCGGCAACGGCGACGATCACTTTACCAACATTGGGGGGAATATCGTAACGGGCCATTTGATGCTCAAACCTTCATACGTCGAAATAACTCTTCATGAACGATGCAACATCACGCCGTTTGACTGAGCCATCCTACACCCGCGCGGGCATCTGGTCCTCAATCGCGGTCGGCGTTTCATTGATGATTTTTTCCAGCACCATGTCCGTAGTGATGCCTTCGGCTTCACCTTCAAAGTTCAGGATAACCCGGTGGCGCATCGCGGGGATGGCGACCTCCTTGATGTCCTGAAAGCTGACATGAAATCGGCCGTCCAGGAGGGCACGCACCTTGGCCGCCAGCGTGATCGCCTGGGCCGCCCGTGGGCTGGCGCCCACCCGGAGAAACTGGCCGGTCATGGGAATGGCATAGATGCCATTGGGATGCGTGGCCAGCGTGCAGCGGATCGCGTAGTCCTGCACGTGCGGCGCAATCACCACCTGACGCACCAGCGCCTGATGGGCCATGATTCGCGGGCCGTCAAGCGCCGGCTGAATGTCGGGCACATGGCCCGTCGTCGTTCGATCGAGAATTTCCTTCAGTTCAGCCCGGCCTGAATATTGCACGAGCAGCTTATAGAAGAAGCGATCGAGCTGCGCTTCGGGCAGCGGATAAGTGCCCTCCTGCTCCAGCGGGTTTTGCGTGGCCATCACGAAAAACGGTTCCTGTAATTTGCGCACCGTTCCGCCAGCCGTCACCTGTTTTTCCTGCATCGCTTCGAGCAACGCCGACTGGGTTTTCGGGGTGGCCCGGTTGATTTCGTCGGCTAAAACGATCTGACTGAAGATCGGCCCAGCCATGAACTGAAACGACCGCCGGCCGTGCTCGTCCTCGATCAGCATATTCGTACCGATTACGTCGGCGGGCATCAGATCGGGCGTGAACTGGATGCGATTAAACTGAAGATTCAGCGCCTGGGACAAAGCGCGGATTAGCGCCGTCTTGCCCAGGCCCGGCACGCCTTCGAGCAGCGCGTGGCCGCCCGTAAACAGGCACGTCAGTACGCCATCGATGATCTCCTTGTGCCCGACAATTGCCTTGGCGATCTCGGCAAACACGGCCTTGTAATCCCGCCGGAAATTGTCAGTAAGCTGCTGGACTTGATCGTCCTGAACGGTCGCTGTTGCCATGTGTCAGTCCTTTGTCGTTTGATTCTACTGATTCTTCTCTTTTTCACGCATCTGTTGCTGCGCCCGGCGCTTGGCTTCGAGGAGGCCGCTCATGCGGTCGGGCTCGGTGCCGGGCTTGGGTTCAACCTTTGCTGGTGGCAGAGCGATGGGCTTGCTGGTTGCCCCGCCTACCACCTGCGTAATGTCACCGCTAACGCCTTTGGCTTCAAATTTAGCGGTGGGATCGGGCCGCGTTTCGGCGGTCGAACCGGCCGTAACAGGGGCCTTGGACTGCTTCGATTGCTGTTCCGCGACTTCCTCGCGGACTTTGCGGAGGGCGTCGAGTGTCTGCCGCGTGTCCACCCTGCGCGCAGCAAACCGCCCTTCAATAAATCCGGCGACGCCGAGGGCATACTTGCGAATTGACGCCCAGTCCCAGGCGATCCTGCGGACACCAACATCCACCAGAACCAGGCCCAGCAAGATGGGAAGAAGCACATCCCACACCGGTAAAGGGCTGGAGGACAGCGGCAGCCCCGAGCGGTCAAACAGATCGGCCCCGGCAGCGTCGAAGGGCGCCAGCATGCGCCCGCCGGTGCGCTCTGCGATCTCCTTGATCACCGCCTCATTGCTCTTCAGATCGCGCAGCTCCGGCGAGGCGTTCATCGCCACCCCGCTCAGCAAAACTCCGTTCGTATTTTGCGCCCCGCGATAGTTCAACACCAACACGTAGTTGCCCGCATCAGGCGTATCAAACTCCGCCTGATAAGTGCCAGGGCCTGTCTGTACCAGCTTGATGTCATGGGCCTTCAGATCGGGACCGACGATGCTTCCGCGGATGCTGAGGAAGTTAATGAAGGCGCTGTCCCGATTGAGCGCTTCGACCACTACCTTGCCCTTGTCGCCGGACTGCGTGGTGCGCACGTCAAAGTCGCTGCTCATCGGGGGCCGCGACACCGAGCGAACCACCTGCGCCCAGAACTTGGCATAGCCGGGCGAGTTGATCCAAGGCGCCAGCCATTTGTTGTGCGCGTCGCTAGTGAACACTGCGGCCTTGCCCAGGCCGCTTTGCCAGTGGGCCAGGAGCGGATCGTTCTTGGCCCCGGCGACGATAGGCATCTCGATCTGGGGGTTTTTCTTCTTGCTGGTCAACACCAGGCCCAGCACCGGCGGAAATTTATCCAGCCCCTTGAGCATATCACTGGACGTCGGCGGAAAGCGCAGGGGGATCCCCTTGGCATCTTCCTGGAGCAAGCTTCTCCGCACGATCGTCGCTTCCTTGATAAAAATCTGCGGAAGCTGATTGGGGTTGCTCTCGATCGGGCCGTAAACTTTGCCTTTGAGTTTCTCGGCGATGGCGATCATATTGGGTGCCGGCTTGCCAGGCTCGTGCGTAAAGACCGTTACCGTTGATGCGCTGACTTTTTCCTTCAGATACTGATCAAACAGCGCCTGCTGTGGAGGGGCCGGGTCGCCATCGGAAATGATGATGACATGCTTTTGCTTGGCATTGCTTTTGGCCAGGCAATAACCCCCATTGATGCCGTTCATGGCGACGTTCATGGCGTCGTCAAAGCTGGGCATGTCACCCAACTGCATCTTTTTAACGGCCTGAATCACCTTCGAGCCGTCGCCTTTCTCGGCCAGCGGAAAATCCCACCCCGCCCCGCCGTTGTTCCACCCATAGCTGATGACGCCGATCTCGTCGGCGGCCGAAAGGGTTTCAATCGCCTTGATGGCGCATTGTTCGCCCCAGTAGTTTCCATCGGGCATTTCGCAGGAGTGCATGATGAGGACCAGCGCGCCCTTGCCGAGCTGGCGTTCGGCGGGGATGTCCATGTTTACCGGCAGCACCTGCTCGAGGTCGCTGCCCTGCCATCCGCCGGCCCCAAATGCGTCTGGCCCCCCGATCATCACCAGCCCCCCGCCCATATCATGAACATAACCCGCCAGCATCTTCTGCTGCGCCTCACTCAACCCGCCGGCCCCGCGGGGGACGTTGCTGAGGATCACGGCATCATAATTCTGCAATTGCACAAGGCTGGTCGGGAATTGCTCCACCGAAATATGCGATTCCGACGTGACATTGATGCCTTCGCCGTTGAGCGCCTCGGCCAGCAGGTCGCCGGCAGGCTTGGGCACGTTATCGACGTATAAAATCTGCCCCCGCCCGCGAACGAATGTGAAGGCATCGGAAAAATTATTGGCGGCGATGGTGTCGCCTTGACGGTCGGCATCGGCCGGCTGCCCCGGCACGCTGGTCGCGACGTTGGGGGCATCAAAGATCGCGCGGAACTGATGCACGCCCGTGCTGGCCAGGGCCGGGACGCGCACGTGCTCGATGTTCGATCCCTTCTGTAATTTCACCGTGCGAGTGGTTTGCATCCCGTCGGTGGTCGGATCCAAGTCCATCGGCAGGCCCTGGTGTAGCACGGTCAGGTTGCCTTCCACCGGACCGTCATTGGTGCTGGTGAGTTTCACGTCCAGCGTGAAAGGCTCGTTCTCGCGCTTCCACGCCGGGGCGATCAGCTTGTCTACCAGCACCTCATGCTTTACGTCGTAACGCAGGGGCATGACATCGATCGGCACCTTCTGTGCCGCAGCGGCAGAAATGGCCGCGTCCAGGTCGCCTTGCGTGTTGTTGCCGTCGGTCATCAACACCAGCCGGTGCATGGCGTCTTTTGAAAAAGTCGCCAGCGCCAGTTGAATCGCCGAGGCGATGTTGGTCCCGCTGGCATTTTCGGGAATCGCCCGGGCGTCGAGCGCCAGCCGCGGGCTGGGCATGGCATCGATGATGGGGTTGGTTTGAAAACTGATGACACCGATGCGATCGTCCGGCGGCTTGCCGCTCTTGTCGTCCGATGCCTTGGTCAAAAACGTATTGATCGATTTGACCAGCGAATCTTCCGGGAAACTATGGACCTGCGAGGTGCTCTGGCTGGTATCGCGCAGCACCAGCACTTCCAAATCCTTATTGACGCGCTGCAGCCGAAGTCCACCCAATAGCAGCAGCATGACCAGCAGCACCAGCAGGCGCGCGCCGATGGCAACCCATTTGCGCGCCGGACCGATGCCGGTGAGCGCCCGCCGGCCCAGCCAGACAATGGGCAGGCCCAGCCCGGCCAGCAGGCCTAGCAGCGTGAGTGCCGAAAAGTATTCCAACCGAAACGGCATCTGCGTCCTTCTGCCTCTAAACCGGTGCGCCAACCTGACCGCACCTCAGCGGTTTTAGAATCCGATGACCTGCAATCGATTATTGCCGGAATCGACTGTAATTACCCGATCCTGCGCGTCCACCACCACAGCCCACGGATAGGCCAGTTGACCCGGCTCGTGGCCCGGCGTACCCCACAGGCCCAGGCACTTTCCCGTTTGCGTGTCGATCTTCTGCACGCGGTTGTTGCCGAATTCGCAGACGATCAGATTGCCCCGTTGGTCTTTGTCGAGGCCATAAGGAAATCGGTACTGGCCCGGCGCATCGCCCACCGATCCCATCGACCGAACGAATGTGCCGTCAAGCTTGAACACCACCAGTCGATGGTTGCAGGCGTCGGTGATAAACATCTGTTCGCCGTCGATCACCATCGACTGGGGGCGTGAAAACTCACCGGGACCATTACCGAATTTCCCGAATTCCCGCAGATATTTGCCGCTGCCGTCAAAGACCTGCACGCGGTCGTGGTCGCCATACTCGCTGACGTAGACATTTCCGTTTGCGTCAAAGGCCACGTCGGTCGGAAAGACGAACTGCCCCGGGCCGGTGCCCTCCGATCCCCAGCGCCTCAGTTCCTGACCCTGCGGAGTGTACACGATCACCCGGTGGTAATGCGTGTCGGGCACATAAAGGTTGCCGTCCGGGCCGGCGCTCAGTCCGACGGGCTTGCCGTGTTCCCACGCGGGCATGCGCCAACTGTTGAGATACTTACCCTTGGGATCGAGACGATAGATCGTCGCGGTCCGATCGACGACGAAAAACGCGTTATCGACCGGCGAGCGGCAAATCGCCCGCGGATACACCAGCGCGACGTTTGACTTGCCCGGCTCGGCCCAGATTTCCTTCGGCTGACTCGACGGCCGGCAACCGGAAAAACTGCACAAAGCTGTAACGAGCACAACGCCGGCGACCCTGTGCGCCCTGCCCGACCCCGACGCCTTGGCAAGCACACCCGGCGAACCAGTCCCCATCAGCCGCTTCCTGCCCACTCGCCAAAGCAAAAGCATAACGACCGCCAGGGCCATCACCACCCCCACGAGCGCCAATGAGGCTTCGATCATCGGATCGAACCGCAAGTTATGAACCCAGGTCATCATCAGCGGCACTAGCATCGGCGGGCGAAGCGGTTGGATCAACACCGTCGCCGGCACTTCGCCAATACACAAGACCGCCACCAGCAGGCCGGCAGACAAGAGCAGTGGATAGGCCAGCGGGGCGATTACCCGCCGAGTGGTCTGTCGGGCATCGGCCCCGTCCACTGCCGCGCAGTCCCGCAGCGCCTTCCAAGCCGATGTCCAGGTTGATCGCCCGACCAGCAGCGCGACCCAGCCGAAGCGCGCCATGTAGGTTAACAGGAGGATAGCCGGGCTGTTGTATACCCAGCCAAGCCCGGTCCGGTTGTAGAGGTGAATTTGCGCGATCGCCAGGAATTGACCACCAACCAAAAAACCCGCGATGCCCAGCCCCAGTACCCCAGCGGGCCGAGAGGCCGTTGCCAACAGGCCCACGATCAGCGCCAGCGCGCCGGCGCACAGCGCTAGCAACAGTGACCCGACGAGCTCATGTCCGAATTCTGACCACACGAGGGACATGTCCCATTGGCGGTGCAGCGACAGCACCAGTCCGGTCAGCGGGACCAGCAAGCTGATGCCGAGCACGCCGTAAGCCAGCCCATGGGCAGCAGGCGAGGCGTCCAGCGCCCGCGGCCACGGGCCGGGATCGATTCCCGCATCGGTCCCCAAATTTCGGCTGAAGGCTAGGACGACCAGCCCGAGCAGGCCGACGATCAACAACAGCGGCGCGCCCGTCACGATCGCTGCTGCCGCGCGCGAGCCTTGCGACGATGGCCCCTGGCCCTGGCCGGTGGCCGGGTTAGCCGACGAGGGGGCCATGTCGGAAGCAACCGATTGAACCATCGCCGGCCCCGCAGGTTGCCCCGCCGACATCGCCCCGGTATCGAAGACCATGCGCACTTCCGTCGCCACAACGCTGATGCCCGTCGGTTCGTACACCGAAAATTCCTGCATCGCGAGCAGCGTGCAGCAGGCAAACCCCGCCAGGATCGGCCCAGCCAGCAACCGGGCACTCACGCGCCAATAAGCCCCGTCGAGGATCGCGGCCTGCTGCGCGCCGGTATCGGCGTGGCGCAGGCTCAGACCGATCCAGCCGGCGCACACCGGCCAAAGCCAGCTCGCCAGTGTCCAGACACAGCGAGCGATATCCGGCCCGCTGGCCGGAATGAACTCGACGTGCATCAGGCGAAACACCTGCTTCCAACCGTAGGTGTAGACGATCGAGGGGATGAACAACCCCAGTGGGAGCAGTCCCCATGCCAGGCGCGCTGCCCAACCCCGCCCGCGACCCAGCACCACCGCCACCGGCAGAGCCAGTAGGGTGGCCAGTACCGCCGCAGCGGCGTTGTATAGAAGCGTACGACCGATCAGCCAAACGCGAAAAGCATCCGGGCGAGCTTCGGACCAGGCCTCGGGATGAGAAATCACCTGCCAGAGCATCCACGCGATGGGCAACGCGCAGCAAACGCCGAAGATTGCCCACAGCCCCGCAGCCGCGCGGCCGGTCATAGATGGATCACGATTTTTCGGCATGGACCAAGCCTTGGCGAATCACAAAACCAATTTCCCCCGGCGATCAGATGGTCACAGTCAATATCGCAGGGTTTGCGCTTGTCTATAATACCGGTTCGTTACCTGAGTTCATCCCGTTGACATCGGTGGCCATTGACGGATCATTTCAATCCCACGAGGCCATAACAATGAAATACTGTTTTACTACACTCGGTTGCCCGAACTGGACGCTGGAACACATTGCCGAAGAAGCCGCGCGCATGGGCTTTGACGGCGTGGAACTACGCACGTCCGAAGAGGGCAACCACATCAAGCCGGATGCGGCCAAGGTCGAGTGTGATCGAATTCAGGCCCTTTTTAAATCCTGCAAGGTTTCGATCGCCTGTCTGATGGGCTACACCAATTTCGCCACCGCCGACGCCGCCGTGCGGGAGAAGAGCGAAGCGACCTGTCGATCATTGATCCAGACCGCTGCGAATCTTGGCTGTCCGACAATCCGCATCTTCGGCGGCGATCCGAAAACCCCTGACCTGACCGACGCGATCGAGCGAGTCGTCGGCAGTTTGAAGAAGCTCGCCCCGCTGGCCGAAGCCGTGAAAGTGAAACTGGCGATAGAGACGCATGATGCTTGGTGCCGGCATCAACCGCTGCTGAAAGTGCTGGCCAAAGTCGCCTCGCCGGCAGTCGGCATCTGTTGGGATTACAGCAACATGGCCGGTCGGGTGTCGATCGAAGAGGCCTGGGCGAATCTGCGCCGGCACGTCGTTCATATCCATGCCAAGGATATCACCGGCGTGTCGGATCAGGCCGTGCTGATAGGCCAGGGAATCGCCCGGGCCGCCGACGCGCTGGCCATGGTGCAGGCTTCGGATTATCAGGGCTGGATCAGTTGTGAATGGGAGAAGAAATGGCAGCCCGCATTGCCCGAACCTGAAGTGGCATTCCCCCACTGGCTGAAGTTCGCCAAGTCTTTCGAAACCAAAGTTCGATCGAAGCCAGCGGGAAGCTGAAGAATCGGCGATGTCAACATCTCCCTCTCTACGAATTGCCGACTTGCAGCAGCGTGTGGACACGATCCTGCGCCGTCCCGATCCCCAAGGCTGGCGAAACACTTCGATCAGTCGCAAGTTCTATCTCGATCTAATGGAAACGATCCTTAGAACCGCCGCGGGGTGGCAGGACACCCGCGGGGCTATCATCGATCCGGTGGAGAAGATCGAACACGGGCAGACGTCGTGCCGCTTCGTCGCGCCGGGGGCGATTCTCCTATCCGCTGGCCGCATAGAAGACCTGCGAGAAAACGTCCTGCTTGGGATGGACTGGGTTTGCCAGAGACTGCCCAGCGGAGAAGCGCAATCACCGGACTTCTGGATGCGCGAAATCATGACCGCTTGGAACCTGCTCGGCGACGCCCCGCCGGCCCGGCGCGCACGATGGGAAGCGAACATTCGATCGGTCAATCCCGAAGCGCACTACTGGCAGGTTTCGGCCGACGGATCAAAACTCGAGCAGCTTCACAACTGGACGATCTATGCCGCCGCCGGCGAAGCACTGCGCGATCTGGCCGGACTCGGACCGCCTGGAAACGATGTAAAGATCGTCTGGGGCACGGCCTTTTACGAAAAATACATGCCCGCCCAGCTCAAGCATTTTTCCGACATGGGAATGTACCGCGATCCCGATGATCCCTTCACTTATGACATGACCACGCGCCTGCAGATCGCCACCCCGCTGGCCGCCGGCTTTGGTATTGCCGGATTGACGGATCAGTATGATGAGCTGCTGACGGCCGGGGCGCTGTCACAGTTGTTGTATGTCTCGCCTGCAGGGTATGCGCCCTTTGGCGGGCGATCGGGGCAGATGCAGTTGCAGGAAGCGATCCTCAGCGCGCTGGCCGAACTGGAAGCCAGTCGCTATCGCAAAACCAACCCGCGACTGGCGGCGGCGTTTAAGCGCCAAGCCCACGTCAGCGCCGCATCAATCAAGCGATGGATCATGGACGCAAGTCCGCTTCGACATATCAAGAACGGCTTTGATCCGTCTACGCGCCACGGCTGCGAATCTTACGCCAAGTGGTCGGTCTACTCTCTCTTCGCCGCCTCCTGCCTGGGATTGGCTTATCTATTCGCCGATGACTCGATCGAAGAATCGCCGATGCCCGCGGAGATCGGCGGTTACACCTTCGAACTTCACCCGGCGTTTCACAAGGTTTTCGCGTGTTGCGGCCAAACGCAACTGGAAATCGACACGCAGGCCGATCCTCACTATGACGCGACGGGCCTGGGGCGCTTCCACCAGGCTAACGTTCCGCTTGAACTGGGTCTGTCCATGCCCATCTGCGCGAACCCGAACTACACCATCCCCGGGAACCTTCTGCCTCAATCCAATCTGGCAATCGGCCCGGGCTGGCAGCAGGCTGATGCCACGTGGGTTGATCTGGCCGAGCTGACAAAGGATCTATCCAGCAAGCTGACCGAGCAAACGACTGATACCAGCACTGTCCAGTTCATGGTTGAGTGGCATCACGCACCCAGCGAGACGCGCATCGTCCAACGATATGCCCTGAGCACCGGGCGAGTGACGATCGCTGCGGAGGTGCAAATCTCTTGCAGGCCCGCGCAACGCGTTCGGTTGACCATGCCCTTGCTTGAAACAGACGGGCAAACCAGCACCGCCGTTTGCGACCGCGAAGGCGCGATCGAGGTATTGTACGGTCAATGGGCCTTCAACGTGGCATTTGATCCAAACTACAATTGGGAACTCGGCCCGAGAGTAGCGAACCGCAACGGAATTTACCGAGTCCTTCAAATTAGTTGCCCCGGCGATCGCATCGGGATGACATTATCGTTTCAGTCTCGGCCTTCGGCCGCTGCTTCGGGCTGATGCTACGCCTGCCGCCGGGTGGCCAGCCAGATACCGATGAACAGAACGATGATCGATCCCGCGAGGCCGACGAAGGTTGGAAATATCGCTTCACGCGAGACGTCCACGACATTTTCATTGGTCATCCAACGACCGCCCAAACCGATGGTCGGGTCAGTCACCCAGAAAAACCCCACACCGGCCACACCGGCCAAAGCCAAAACTAAGCCCGAGCGCTTCATACGGTATCCTTCGCGGGCGTCGGCTCGCAGTCGCGGTTGATCTGCACGTTGGTGGGATAAGCGAATTCGATTTTAAGTTCGGCGAACCGGTCAACAAGTTCGAAATTGATCGCCTGCTGAATGTCCATGTAAAGATTGTAATCGGCGGTCTGCAAAAAGTAGACGACCTCAAAATCCAGGGAATAAGCACCAAAACCTTTCAAGTGCGCCCGGTCGAAGCGCGTCTTCTCCTGCTTTTCGATCGCCGCCCGGACGACCCCCGGAATCTGGTGCAGGAGTTCCGACGACGTTTCATAGATCACGCCGATGCTGAAAAGCACCCGCCGCTCCTGCATCCGCTTGAAGTTCTGAATCCGGCTGCTCAGCAGATCGGAATTGGCCAGGATCAGTTGTTCGCCGGACAAGGCCCGCAGGCGCGTGGTTTTAATGCCGATGCGATCGACCGTGCCCATCTTATCCCCCACCACGATGAAATCCCCAACCACAAACGGCTTATCGAGAATGATCGTGACCGAGCCGAACAGGTCGCTGAGAATACTCTGCACCGCCAGCGCGACTGCGATCCCGCCGATACCCAGCCCGGTCAGCATCGGCGTGATCTGCACGCCTAAATTGTCCAGCGCCAGCAACGCGATAATGATGCCGGCCAAGCCCAGCGAAAGTATGCGCAACACCGTCATGCTGCTGCTAAGGGTGGGATCGGGATCGCCGGCGTCGGTGACGGCCCGGCGGGCAACCAGCCCCAGGGCTTCGTCGATTACGATCCGGCAGGACAACAGCACCTGCACCGCCAAGCCCACAATGGCCAGCACCTCAACGGTCCGCTGGGCCGCAGCGGGGAAATTCATTGGCCGAACGACCACAAACACCAGCGCCGGCACCACCAGCCAAAGCCGTACTCCCCCGACCATATCCACCAGAATGGCAGCCCCGCGGGTTTGCGTCCGGTTGGCCAGACGCGCCATGCGCGTCGCAAAGAACCATTTGACGGCCAAAATCGCCGCCCACATCAGCATGAGTGTGATCCCTGCGACCAGCCAGATGCGCAGGCTGTTGCCCAGGATCATCTGGTCAAAGATCGACCATTCCGGCTGAGTCGTCGCTGCAAGTGAAGGCATCCAGGTGCGCATGGCCGATTGTTGTCGCACGAGGCGGGATCGAGCAAGGGGGCGGGCGAAGGAAAAATACCGAGGCACACCGATCACAATCCACTCGCGGGATTTTATCATCCGGTCGCTTGCCCTTATACTGCACCAGCGATGATCCGATCCCTCACCGGCCAGCTTAGTAACGTTGACGAAACGACCGCCGTCGTGGATGTCGGCGCGATGTCCATTGAGATCCTCGTGCCGGCGGCGGACATTCAGTCGCTTCAACAACAACTTGGACAGACAGTCACCCTGCACACGATTTTCGAGATTCAAGGCGATCCCTCGCGCGGCAACCTGGCACCGACGCTCATCGGATTTTTGCGCCCCGAAGACAGGAGATTTTTTAACCGCTTCACCGAAGTTCCCGGCATCGGCACGCGCAAGGCGCTCAAGGCGCTTAACGCGCCTTTTGCGGATATCGCATCGGCGATCGAATCCGGTGACACTCGCTTCCTGGTCGAACTGCCGCAGATCGGCAAGCGCCTGGCTGAAACTATCGTGGCGACACTTTCGGGCAAGCTCGGGGCGTTCGTTCTGGATATGCAGCAACGTAAACCCGTGGGCAGGCTTTCCAACGAAGACGAAACCGCCATCGCGATTTTGAGCAGTCCGCAAATGGGTTTGCGTCGAGCCGAGGCAGAACAATTGCTCGAGCGGGCCAAGCGCGCCCTGCCGGGCGTTACGTCGGCCGATGACCTTGTGCCGGAAATGCTGAAATTGCACGCCAGCCGGTAGGATCGCATTTTTTGCGTCGGCGCGGATGCACAAATTACAGGCGCAGATCGGAACGCCCGCTAGAAGATAATCATGGCCAGAGAACGACTTATTTCCGCAGGTTCGACCGGTGAGGACGAAAATCCCCAGAACTATTCCCTGCGCCCGCGGAATTTCGAACAATACATCGGCCAGGAGCAGATGCTGCGCCGGCTGAAGATTGCGGTGCGCGCGGCCGTGGAGCGGAAGGAGCCGGTGGAACACGTTCTGCTGCACGGCCCCCCGGGCCTGGGCAAGACCACGCTCGCCCACGTCATCGCCAACGAAGTGGGCGCCCAGGTGCATGTGGCCAACGGGCCGGCCATCACCCGCGGGGCGGATTTGTCGGGCATCCTCAATCGACTCGGCCAAGGCGACGTGCTGTTCATCGATGAAATCCACCGCCTGCCTGCGGTGGTCGAAGAATCGCTTTACAGCGCGATGGAAGACTTCAAGATCGACCTGACGATGGACTCGGGGATGCACGCCCGCACGGTGACGATCCCGGTCAAACCCTTCACGCTCATCGGTGCCACCACGCGCATCGGACTGCTCACCGGACCGATGCGCAGCCGGTTTGGCATCGTGCAGCACATCGAGTTTTATAAGCCTGAAGCGCTGCACGAGATCTTGCGGCAGAACGTCAAGCTGTTGAAAGTCCAGTCGGAAGACCCGGCGCTCTGGGAGCTTGCCCGGCGGTCGCGCGGGACGCCACGCATCGCCAACCGGCTGCTCCGGCGCGTGCGCGATTTCGCCGCAGTGGAAGGAACAGGAAAGCTGACAGTGGATATCGCTAAGGCCGCGCTGAAATTGGAAGGCATCGACGACCGCGGGCTTGACGAGCAGGACCGTACGTTCCTGCGCACTCTGATCAATATATACGATGGCGGGCCGGCGGGGATCGAAGCCCTGGCTGCGACCATGGGCGAAGAAACTGACACACTGGTGGACGTGATCGAGCCGTATCTGTTGCAGCAAGCGTTGGTGACGCGCACGCGCCAAGGCCGCCGGGCAACCAAGTCGGCTTTCGACCACCTCGACCTCAAGTGGCATCCACCCAAAGACCTCGCCGGTGACGAAGGCCTGTTTGAGCCTGCCGAGTAGAATTAACAAAATCGACGATATGTTTGAGAAGGTGAGTATTGTCGCTGGACCGGCTAGGGCCGCACGCGACGGCTCGAATCCATCTTCATCGCCTGCCAAGACCCGATAGACACCACCCGACCAATGAGAAAGAGACGACTTTTTGCCACTTATGAGTGATGTCATTATCGCACAACTATATTTTTTACAACGACTTACGGTGGTTTTTTCGTTCGCTAAAACCGGGGCACAATGAGGTCCGCGGGGGGACAAAATGGTGTCCAAAGGGGGTCCAAAAGGGGTCCCGAAGGGCTTCGGAGAAAGTCGTAAAGGGTTCTTAACCGGGTCCTTGATTCGCCGGCGTTCCAAGTCCGAGTCCGCTCGACTATTTCTGTTCAAAGACCTCCCCGCCGCTCCCGGAGCATTTGGCGCGCGCCTCCACCCAAGACGGCCAAATGCACCCGCTGCACAGGCACAGCCGGCTAACCAAGCGATCAAGGCGATGAACCGTTTCGTTGTCATAGCTATAGTCCTCTACACCAAGGGGTCAGAGTTGCGCAAATGGGCGCCAATTCGCGCAACTTGGAGTGCTCCAAAATGGGCTTAAGTATCTTTTTATAAAGCTTTTATAAAAATTTTATAATTTTTTAGAATAGGCCAAATCTTGGTGCGCTTTTGTGCGCCAATTCGCGCACCACTTTCCCGCGACCCCGCCTACCCCGGTTCCGCGTGGGGTCTGGCTGAAGACCAGCGCGAAGACAGTTGGAACAAAGATTAGAGACGCCTCGCGACGGCCAGCAGCGTCGCGTCCCTTTCAGTGACTTCTGAAGGGCGGCAGTCCCTGCCGCCGCCGCGTCACGGAGTGACGCCCTCCAAGCCCGTCCGCCAGCCTACCCGCCCCACCGTTCGACGAAGCGACGGACAGCAGGG